>CAIYWM010000729.1 GCA_903929895.1 uncultured Alphaproteobacteria bacterium | reverse complement strand
GGCCGGATCGCTCACCGCCTCGAGTTCCTTGCGGAAGCCGAGCTTCACGGCGCCTTCCAGGCCCATGCCGCCGAATTCACCGGTCGGCCAGGACAGCGCGAAGACCGGCGCATGGAAGGAGCCGCCCGCCATCGCCTGCGCACCCAACCCATAGGCCTTGCGCAGCACGATGGTGCCGAACGGCACGGTGAGGTTGGCGCCGGTCACGAACAGCCGCGAGCAGTGGCGGACCAGGGCGGTCTTCTCGATCTCGGGTCCGACCATCATGCCCGGCGTGTCGCACAGGAACAGGATCGGAATGTCGTAGGCGTCGCAGAGCTGCAGGAAGCGCGCGGCCTTGTCGGAACCGTCGCTGTCGATGGCGCCGGCCAGATGCACCGGGTTGTTCGCCACGATGCCGAGCGGCTTGCCCTCGATGCGGCCGAACGCCGTCACCATGCCGGGCCCGAAGGCGCGGCGGATCTCGAGCACCGAGTCCTCGTCGCAGAGCGTGGCGATGACGTCGCGCACGTCGTAGACGCGCAGCCGGTTCTCCGGGATCGCCCGTCGCAGCAGACGCTGGTCGGCCGCCCGCCACTCCGGCAGCGCGCCCTGGAAGTAGGAGAGATACTTCTTGGCGACCGCGATCGCCTCGGCTTCATCCTCCACCGCGATGTCGACCACGCCGTTGGGGACCTGCACGTTCATCGGCCCGACTTCCTCGGGCGAGAAGACGCCGAGATTGCCGCCCTCGATCATCGCAGGGCCGCCCATGCCGATCGTCGAGTTCTTCGTGGCGATGACCACGTCGCAGCAGCCCAGGATCGCGGCGTTTCCGGCGAAGCAGCGGCCGGAGTTGATGCCGACCAGCGGCGCCACGCCGCTCAGGCGTCCGAAGATGTGGAAGGCCATGGTGTTGAGCCCGGCCACCGACTGCACGTCGATGTCGCCCGGCCGGCCGCCACCGCCCTCGGTGAAGAAGACCAGCGGGATGCGCTGCTTCTCGACGATCTCGAACAGCCGGTCCTTCTTGTGGTGGTTGTTCTTGCCCTGGGTGCCGGCCAGTACCGTGTAGTCGTAATGCGCGACCGCGACCCGGCTGCGTTCCGGCCCGAACAGCGAACCGTTGACCCGGCCGATGCCGGTGATCAGCCCGTCGGCCGGCGTCTTCTCGATCAGGTCCTCGACCGTGCGGCGCGTGCGCTGGCTGGCGATGGCGAAGGCGCCGTACTCGACGAAGCTGTTGGGATCGACCAGATCGTCGAGATTCTCGCGGGCCGTCCGCTGGTTGGTCTTGCGCCGTCGGGCGACCGACTCCGGTCGCTTCTCGTCGAGCGTCATCGCCCGGCGCTCGAAATACTCCGCAAGGTCGGGCCGGACATGGTCGAGGTCGATCGTCTCCTCGGTTGCCGTGCCCTTCACCTCGACATCCGCTTCCTCGACGAACAGCAGCGAATGACCTTCATAGACCGTCTCGCCCGCCTCGACCGCGATGCGCCGGACATAGCCACGCGCCGGGCTGCGGATCTCGTGCTGCATCTTCATGGCATCCATGACCAGCAGCGCCTGGCCCGCCGCCACCGCGTCCCCCTCCTTCACCGACAGGCTCACGATGGTGCCCTGCATCGGTGCGGGCACGGCGACCGTTCCGTCCGGCGCGTCGCCCTCCAGCGCGCGCGACGCCGTCTCCGCCTTCGCCTTGCCGAAGGCGAGGACCGCCAGCGGATCGACACTGTCGACCCGCGCGCCGGCCTGCCGTGCGGACGATGCGACCGGGGCCGCGCCTTCGAAATAGAGCCCGCCGCTCAGCTTGCCCGCTGCGGCAATCAGAGCCGGGGCCTGCTCGTCGACGAAGCGCGTATGGACCTTGTCGGCGCGGAAATCCGGATGGGCGATCAGGGCACGCAGGAAGGCGATGTTCGAGGGCGCGCCTTCGAGCCGGAACGCCGCCAGCGCCCGCTCGGCCCGCTGCAGCGCGCCGCCGAAATCGGCCGCGTGCACGATCACCTTGGCCAGCAGCGAATCGAAGTTGGGATTGGTGCGATAACCCGCATAGCCATAGGT
>CAIYWM010000728.1 GCA_903929895.1 uncultured Alphaproteobacteria bacterium | reverse complement strand
TGCCGGTGCGGATGTCCCGCGCGACCTTGACCAGGCGCGGACCCCAGTCGGCTTCGAGACGGTCGCGGCTGATCTGGTAGATCGGCGCCGAGGCGTTGACGGCATAGGCCGCCGTACCATCGGAATTGCGCAGGGGAGCGCCGACGCCGCAGAGCTCGGGCAGCCACTCGCCCCAGGTGACGCAGAAGCCGCGGTCGGCCAGTTCCTTGAACGAGCGCTCGAGACCGGTCTTGACCTTGGTCCAGTCGTCGCGCCAGCGGCGGCGGATCGCGTCGATCTGCTTGTTGCGGTCGACGTCCGGCAGCGTGAACAGGTAGGCGCGGCCCATTGCCGTGCTGGCCATCGGGACGCGCGTGCCGACATCGTGGGTGATCGCCACCACGGACGGGCCGCGGCAGGCTTCGAGGTAGATCATCGAGTGACGGTCGCGGCCGCCCAGCGCGGTCGAGGCGTTGAGGGCATGCGCGAGCTGCTCCAGCGGCTGACGCGAGGCACGGCGGACGTCCATGCTCGAGATCGCGGCATAGCCCAGCGCCAGGACCGAGGCGCCCAGCTCGTACTTCCGGAAGCGGCGGATGTAGTTCAGGTAGCCCAGCTCTGTCAGCGTGTGGGTGAGGCGGGCGACGGTCGGCTTCGGCAGGCCGGTGCGATGGGCGATCTCCTGGTTGCCCAGCATGCCCTCGCCGGCGTGGAAGGCGCGCAGGATGTCGAGGCCGCGGGCAAGCGCCGTGACGAACTGGCGGTCCTTGCTGCTCGATCCCTCGGCGAGGCCGTTTTCGAGCGAGCTCTGGAAGGCGGCGGTTCGCGTTACGAGATGACTGACGTTGCCCATCGGCGTCTGCTCCTTTTGGTAAATGGCCGTTTATTTCTTTGCGGAGCGGAACCTGCCATCGCCTCACTTGGACCGCAATGCGCCAGAGCGGGTTTTGACCTGCGAACGTGCAAAGCGGCCATGTCACTAATGCGTGAATTGAGTATCATCAGTTGCAATCACGCCGTTCCGCTCTCTGATTCGGGAATTTTCGGCCTATTTACGTGACGCGGGCGGCATTTTTCGACATGTTCCCCGCCGCCGGGTACCATCCAGACCAACCCCTTCGAGAGGCAAGAATTGGCCAAAGAACCCACACTGCCAAAGGACATTGCGGCGCTCTCCTTCGAGGATGCGCTCAAGGAACTGGAAGGCATCGTCCAGCAGCTGGAACGCGGCCAGGTGAAGCTCGACGAGGCCATTTCGGCCTATGAGCGCGGCGCCCTGCTGAAGCGCCACTGCGAGCAACGGCTCTCCGAGGCGAAGATGAAGGTGGAGAAGATCGTGTTCTCGGCCGACGGTTCGGTCGCGACCCAGCCCGCAGATCTCGGCTGATCCTTACCCCCATGCCGTTGTCGTCGCACATCCGGTTTGGCGCTGCGCTTTCGTTTGCCGCCGAGTCCGTTGAACGCACCATGGAGCGCCTGCTTCCGAGCGGCCTCTCGGGCGAGGCGCGCGTCTTCGAGGCGATGCGCTATTCGAGCCTGGGCGGCGGCAAGAGGCTGCGGGCCTTCTTCGTTCTGGCCGGCGCCACCCTGTTCAAGGTCGGGACCTTGCCCGCCCTGCGAACCGCCAGCGCCATCGAATTCGTGCACGCCTATTCGCTGATCCACGACGACCTGCCGGCAATGGACGACGACGACCTGCGACGCGGCAAGCCCGCCTGTCACCGGCAGTTCGACGAGGCGACGGCCATCCTGGCCGGCGATGCGCTGCAGGCACTGGCGTTCGAGGTGCTTGCGCACGAGGACACCCACGGCGACCCGGCGGTGCGCGTGGCGCTGGTCGCGGAGCTGGCAAAGGCTGCCGGGGCCCGCGGCATGGTCGGCGGCCAGATGCTCGACCTGCTGGCCGAGGAGGAGGGCTCCGACCAGTCGATTGGCGCCATCACCCACCTGCAACGATTGAAGACCGGCGCGTTGATCTCGTTCTCGTGCACCGCCGGCGCCATCCTCGGGAAGGCCAGCGACCACGCCCGGTCGGCGCTTTCGATGTATGCTCACGACCTGGGCCTCGCCTTCCAGATCGTCGACGACCTGCTCGACATCGAGGGCAATGCAGCCGAACTCGGCAAGGCGACGGGCAAGGACGAAGCGGCCGGGAAGGCCACGTTCGTCTCCATTCTGGGGGTCGAGCGCGCGCGGGCGCAGGCTACGATTCTCGCGCGACAGGCGGCCGCGCATCTCGAGCCATTTGGCGAGGCCGCGGATTTGTTGAGGCAAGCCACAGAATTCGTCGTGGCGCGTCGCAGCTGAAGTTGGGGCACGGTGCGCCGTGCAGGAGTATGATAGTTCAATGACCGGGCAGAGTACGACGCCGCTCCTCGATACCGTCGACGTTCCCGCCGACATCCGTCGCCTGCGCGCCGACCAGCTGCGCCAGCTCGCTGACGAGCTGCGTCAGGAGACGATTTCGGCCGTTTCGGTCACGGGCGGCCATCTCGGCGCGGGACTGGGCGTGGTCGAACTGACCGTGGCCCTGCACTACGTCTTCGACACACCGAAGGACCGTCTGATCTGGGACGTCGGCCACCAGGCCTATCCGCACAAGATCGTCACGGGCCGCCGCAGCCGGATTCGCACCCTGCGCCAGGAAGGCGGTCTCTCCGGTTTCACGCGGCGCTCCGAAAGCGAGTATGACCCGTTCGGCGCGGCCCATTCCTCGACCTCGATCTCGGCCGGGCTCGGCATGGCGGTGGCGCGCGATCTTGCGGGCGGCTCCAACAACGTGGTTGCCGTGATCGGCGACGGCGCGCTCAGCGCCGGCATGGCCTACGAGGCG
>CAIYWM010000727.1 GCA_903929895.1 uncultured Alphaproteobacteria bacterium | reverse complement strand
TGCGCGATGCCGCGGCCGCCCTCGCCACGGCCTTCACGCACGAGGCGCGCCTGCAGACCGCCGAGACCGAGCGGACACGGAAGACCGAATCGCAGGCACGGCTCGATGGGCAGCGCCGGGCGGTGGAGGCGGCGCCGCGCAGCGTCCGAATCCTGTCGCCCACCAGCGGCAGCGCCGCCGCCGGCCGGACACGCCTGCGCATCGAGATCGAAGGCCTGTCGCGTTCGGCCCTCGAGGACCAGGAGGATCGCCCGCCGGTGGTCTGCGTCTTCCTCAACGGACGGGAACTGCCGCTCTCGTCCTTCACCATGACCGAGACCGGCGCGGTGTCGCCGCCGTCCTTGAGGCCCGTATCCGGTGTCTACGATGCGCGCCAGGAACTCGACCTGCGACCCCACTGGACCGCGATCCGGACGCCCGCCAAGCCAGGGAAGGGCGCGGCGAGGAAGGCCGCCGCTCATCTGGCGGTGATTGCATCGAAGCGCACCCCGACCCGCCCGGTCGCCATCCCCGGCAGCACGCCGCTCGCCCCGCTCAAGGGCAAGGCTGCGCCGTCCGGCCCGGCGCCGGCCAAGCGCGCGGAACGGCGCTTCGGCCGGCCGCTCACCGTGACCCAGATCGGACGCCTCGTCGGCCAGACGACCGGCGGTGTCGTACTGTCGTGCCTGCTGGACGGCAGCGCGCTCCAGGAAGGTCTCAACACGCTGGTCGTGGCGGTCGTGCTGCCGGGCGGCGGACGCCTCGAAGCGTCGTGCACCTTCTTCGGCGAGACGGTTGCGACGCCGCCGTCGAGACCCAAACCAACGCTGCCGAAGCCGGGTTCGGTTCGACTTCCCGGCGTGCGGCCGGTGAAGCCGGCCGACCTGGTGCCGCAGAAGATCGCGGGCAAGTTCGTGCTGCCGCCGAAGAAGGACCGGCTGCAGGCGATTGCCGCGCAGAAGAAGGCAATCGAGCAACGGGGACTCGCGAAGCGCAAGGCGCTGCGCGACGGGCTGGGCGTCACGCTGGCGCCGCACCTCAAGCCGGGGAAGCGCTGACATGGAGATCATCGAGAGCCTCAAGGAGCTTCTGGGCTGGGACGATCCGCCGGCGATCCCGCTCGATCAGCGGCGCCGCAACGCAAAAGCTTCCATCGAAGCCTGGCTGCGCACGCAGACCACGACCCAGTACGGGCTGCCACCCGACAGGTTTGCCGAGCGCCTGCGCACGCTGGTCGATTCGCCCCACGAGTTGCGGCAGGGCCAGTACGGCTGGTGTCTGCCGACGGCCTTCCTTCAGTCGGTCCTTCGCCGGTTTCCCGACCTGGTCGCGCAGTTCGGCCTGGATCTCTACGCCACGGGCGAAGGCAGCCTCGGCGACATCGAGGTCACGCTGACGGACGCCTTCCGGGCCTTCGACTATCCCGGTTTCATTCGATCGGACGCGGCGCTGCCACAACGGAACCGCGACCTCTATCTGGCCTCCCACGCGGACTGGATCCTGCTGGGAGCCGTTCAGGACGCCACGACCCTCTATCCGATGACCGGATCGCCTCGGGATCCCGTCAGCTTTTCGACCAGCACACTGGCCGACCTGTTCGAAGATTGCGGCCTCTACGAGGACGTGACGACGCTGTCGTCGACCGACAAGAGAAGCCGGCAGAAGCTCATTGAGGCGCTGGAGAAGAGCCGCACGCAGGACATCCTGCTGGTCGGGGAAATGACGCGCTTCGGTGTCGATGCCACGATACGGCACGCCGTGCGCCTGGTTGCGCCCCCGACCTTCACGGCCCCCTCGGGTGGCGGAACGCCGACCGATCAGGAGGCGATGACGTTCCAGTTCTGGAGCTGGGGCTTCCAGCCGTCAGCCGCCGAAGGCCTGCCCTTCGACGCCGCGCAGAATGCCTTCACCCATTCCCTGACCCGACGCCAGTTCGCCGCCCTCGAAATCATCGTCGCCGAGCCGAAGCCGATCTGATCGATCGGCCTACGGCACGAACTTCGAGGGATCGGCGCTCTTCGCCAGTTCGCTTACAGGGGCGCGGATGCAGGCCGAACCGCAGCCATCAAGCACGCCCCATGCGATTACCGAGGGATCATGACCCGGGATTCGGGAGGTGCGGCATTCGCTTCATTTGTTTCGGTTATTTCGTTTGTTTCGTTTATGCGGCCCGACGACGCCACCGGGACGCGGGGTCGGGCCGATCACGCGATCGATGGGAAGGCGGAAACATTCGCCGTTGATCGCGCTGTCCTCGGCGCGGTTGGGCGAACCTTTGCCTCCCCATTCAGATGGGGAGGTGGCGCGCGCATAGCGCGACGGAGGGGTCAGATGTGCCGCGCCGAAGGGGATGACCCCTCCGGCCCTGCGGGCCACCTCCTCATTTGAATGGGGAGGGATGCTTAGAGGACGAACTTCGAGAGGTCGGCGTTCTTTGCCAGTTCGCTCACATGCGCGCGGAC
>CAIYWM010000726.1 GCA_903929895.1 uncultured Alphaproteobacteria bacterium | reverse complement strand
TGTCGCTGCTGATCGACAATTCGGGCTCGATGCGCGGCCGGCCGATCACGGTGGCGGCGATGAGCGCCGACATCCTGGCCCGCACGCTCGAGCGCTGCGGCGTGAAGGTCGAGATCCTGGGCTTCACGACGCGCGCCTGGAAGGGCGGCCAGAGCCGCGAACAGTGGCTCGCCGCCGGCAAACCAGCCAACCCGGGCCGTCTCAACGACCTGCGCCACATCATCTACAAGCCGGCCGATGCGCCGAGGCGGCGCGCCCGCAAGAACCTGGGCCTGATGCTGCGCGAGGGCATCCTCAAGGAGAACATCGACGGCGAGGCGCTGCTGTGGGCGCACAGCCGCCTGCTGCCGCGTCCCGAAGAGCGCAAGATCATGATGGTGATCTCGGACGGCGCGCCGGTCGACGACTCGACCCTGTCGGTCAATCCCGGCAACTATCTGGAGCGGCACCTGCGCGACGTCATCGACTGGATCGAGACGCGCTCGCCGGTCGAACTGGTCGCCATCGGCATCGGCCATGACGTCACGCGCTACTATCGCCGTGCCGTCACCATCGTCGACGCCGACCAGCTCGGCGGCACGATGATGGAGCAGCTCGCCTCCCTGTTCGACGACGACGAGAAAAAGGACCTCCGCGCCGCCCGCGGCGCGGGCAAGCAGCCCGGCAAGGGCACCAAGTCCGGCAAGCGCGCGGCCTGATCGCGCGCCTGCCTCAGGTGACGAACCGCCTTCTTCTCACGCTCTGCCTGCTCGTCGCGGCCTGCGCCGGCGTGTCGCCGCCGCCGGCCGTGGCGCAGGAACAGCCCGTCACGATCGAGAGCTCGGCGCTCACGTTCAAGATCGACGAGCCGAAGGCCACGCGGGTCGGCCGGCTGATCTGGCGGGGCGGCCTCGAGATGCGGGCCAACCTGCGCAACTTCGGCGGCCTGTCGGATCTCCACATCACCCCGGACAATCGCACCCTCACCTCGATCTCGGACGAGGGTGCCTGGCTCGTGGCCACACCCCGCTTCGACGCCAACGGCACTCTGGTGGGTCTGGGCGATGCGCGGATGGGCCAACTGCGCGGCCTCGACGGCAAGCCGATCGAGAGCAAGCCGGAAGCCGATGCGGAAGCGTTCGCGCGCCTCCCCGACGGATCGTGGCTGGTCGCCTTCGAGCGCCGGCACCGGCTATGGCGCTATCCGTCGCTCACCGGGACGCCGCTTCCCGTCGAGGGGCCCGCCGACATCGGCCGCCAGCCCGCCAATGGCGGCATCGAGGCGATGGCTGCCCTGGCCGACGGCACGGTGATCGCGATCAGCGAGGAATACACCCGGCAGCCGGAGACGGTGGTGGGCTGGATCGGCAAGCCCGACGGCAGTGACCGGTACACCTGGAGTTCATTCAGCTACGCGACCCTTCCGGACTACAGGCCGACCGCGCTGGCGGTGCTGCCGGACGGCTCCTTCGCCACCCTGGAGCGGGCCTTCGACATGGTGCGCGGGGTGCGGGTGCGGGTGATGCGGTTCGACGCGGCTGAACTCAAGCCCGGGGCGACCGTGAGGCCCGAGGAACTGGCGCGCCTCGCCTCACCCTATGCGGTCGACAATCTCGAAGGGCTGGCGGCAACGCGCGGCGCCAGGGGCGAGACGCTGCTCTGGCTGATATCGGACGACAACTTCAATCCGCTTCAGCGCAATATTCTGATGCTGTTCGAACTGGCGCCCTAGCGAGGGCTCAGGCTCACGCGCGTACCTCTCTTCCCCATTCAAATGGGGAAGTGCCCCGTCATACGGGGCG
>CAIYWM010000725.1 GCA_903929895.1 uncultured Alphaproteobacteria bacterium | reverse complement strand
GGTTGAGCCGGCCCCCTCCCTCCTTTAGAAGCGCCTCCTGATGAGCATTCTTTCCGACCGCTGGATCCGCCGCATGGCGCAGGAGAAGGGCATGATCGAGCCCTTCGTCGACGCCCAGAAGCGGGAAGGGGTCATCTCCTACGGCCTGTCGTCCTACGGCTACGACGCCCGCGTCGGGAACGACTTCAAGATATTCACCAACGTGAATTCCTCGGTCGTCGATCCCAAGAACTTCGACCAGCAGAGCTTCGTCGACCGCAACACCGATGTGTGCATCATCCCGCCCAATTCCTTCGCGCTGGCGCGGACGGTCGAATATTTTCGCATCCCGCGTGACGTGCTGGTGATCTGCGTCGGCAAGTCGACCTATGCGCGCTGCGGCATCATCGTGAACGTGACGCCGCTCGAGCCGGAGTGGGAGGGTCACGTGACCCTGGAATTCTCCAACACCACGCCGCTGCCCGCGAAGATCTACGCCAACGAGGGCGCGTGCCAGTTCCTCTTCCTCCAGGGCAACGAGCCCTGCGAGGTTTCCTACCGAGACAAGGCCGGCAAGTATCAGGGCCAGCGCGGCGTCACCCTGCCGAAAATCTGAGCGGAGGCGACCATGGACAGAATTCGCATCAGGGGTGGCCGCCAGCTCAAGGGCCAGATCCACATCTCCGGCGCCAAGAACGCGGCGCTGCCGCTGATGGTGGCGTCGATGCTGAGCGACCAGCCGCTCACCCTGCACAACGTACCGCGGTTGGCCGACATCACCACCATGATGCAGCTGCTTCGCCAGCACGGGGTGGAGATCGAGGCGACCGCCGGCGAGAACGGCCACCGCCACGGCACGACCATGGTGCTGAAGGCGGCGAAGATCACCTCGACCACCGCGCCTTACGACATCGTGCGCAAGATGCGCGCCTCGATGCTGGTGCTGGGCGTGCTGCTGGCGCGCGAGGGTCAGGCCAGGGTCTCGCTGCCGGGCGGCTGCGCGATCGGCGCGCGACCCGTGGATCTGCACATTGCCGGCCTGCGGGCGATGGGCGCCGAGATCGATATCGACGGCGGCTACATGGTCGCGCGGGCACCCAAGGGCCTCAAGGGCGCGCGCTACACCTTTCCGAAAGTGTCGGTCGGCGCCACCGAGAACCTGATGATCGCAGCCGCTCTCGCCAAAGGCACGACCATCCTCGACAATGCCGCCCGCGAGCCCGAGATCGCCAACCTCGCCGAATGCCTGTCGGCGATGGGCGTCCCGGTGGGCGGCATCGGCACCGAGACGCTCACCATCGAGGGCGTGACGTCGTTCAAGCCGATCGAACATGCGGTCATTCCCGATCGAATCGAGACCGGCACCTACGCCATGGCCGTCGCCATGACGGCGGGCGACGTCGAGCTGATCGGCGGCCGGGTCGACCTGATCGACACGGTGGCTGCCAGCCTGCGTGCGGCCGGCGTCACACTCGAGGACACCGCGGACGGCATGCGGGTGCACCGGACCAACGGCGCCCTGCACGGCGTCGACGTGATGACGGAGCCGTTCCCGGGCTTCCCGACGGATCTGCAGGCGCAGATGATGGCGCTCATGACGCGGGCCGAGGGCGCCTCGATGATCACGGAAACGATCTTCGAGAGCCGCTTCATGCACGTGCCGGAACTGGCGCGCATGGGCGCCAACGTCACCATCCATCACCAGTCGGCGCTGGTCCGCGGCGTGCCGAAGCTGCGCGGCGCCGAAGTGATGGCGACCGACCTGCGTGCCTCTGTGTCCCTCGCCATTGCGGCCCTGTCGGCCGAGGGCGACACGATGCTGCATCGCGTCTACCATCTCGACCGCGGCTTCGAGCGTCTGGAAGAAAAGCTCAGCGCCTGCGGTGCCGACATCGAGCGGCTGAAGGGCTAGGACGGATGACGGCCAAGCTGAAACTGTCCGCGCTCGATGCCGACGACCTGGCCATCGTTTCCGCCGCCGTCCAGGACGCGCTGGTGGCGGTCCGCGACTGCGCCTTCCTGAAGGACCAGAGCCGCTTCGTCCTGCTGCTCAACCGGTTTCGGTGGGAAGCCGACCCGGGGCAGGAGATCGGCCATACCCGGACCCATTCCGCCCTCGTCTTCAACGAGGTCACGGGCGTGCGGCACCATGACATCCCCACGGCCGAGCCCGACCGGATGCTGGAATTGCTCGCGGTGGTGCTGGAGAACGACCATTCACTCCTGCTGCGCTTTTCGGCTGGGCGGGCCATACGGCTGGAAATCGGCCGGCTCGCATGCCATTTGGGGGATGTCGGGGAGCCTTGGCCCACCCCGTGGAAGCCCGCCCACCCGGTCGAATAGCCTTTCCGGCTCCGATCAGGGGCGGGCATTCGTTACTGGAGACAAGTCGTGTCGAGCGACGCTAACGAGAAACTCATTCTGGCGCTCCCCAAGGGCCGCATCCTGAAGGAAGCGGCACCGGTCTTCGCGCGTGCCGGCATCGTGCCGGAAGCGGCCTTCGCCGATCCCGACGCCCGCCAGCTCCGCTTCACGACCAACCATCCCGACCTCGACATCATCCGCGTCCGCTCATTCGACGTGGCGACCTTCGTGGCTTGCGGCGCGGCG
>CAIYWM010000724.1 GCA_903929895.1 uncultured Alphaproteobacteria bacterium | reverse complement strand
GGCCTTGGGCGCCCGGATGGCGCGAACCACCCCGCCCTTGGCGACGATGCCGGCGAACACCTTGAAGTCGGAGCCGGCGAAGACCTCGGCCACCTCGAAGATCCGCAGCGGGTTGCGCAGGTCGGGCTTGTCCGTGCCGAAGCTCAGAAGTGCCTCGGCAAAGGGAATGCGCGGGAACGGAAAGGCCGACACCTTGCGCGGCGTCTCGCGGTTGAACGAGGCGAATTCCTGGAAAACGCCGCCCAGAACCGGCTCGATGGCCTCGAACACGTCTTCCTGGGTGACGAAGCTCATCTCGAAGTCGAGCTGGTAGAATTCGCCAGGCGAGCGGTCGGCGCGGGCATCCTCGTCGCGGAAGCAGGGCGCGATCTGGAAGTAGCGGTCGAAGCCCGACACCATCAGGAGCTGCTTGAACATCTGCGGCGCCTGCGGCAGCGCGTAGAACTTGCCGGGATGGAGCCGGCTCGGCACCAGGTAGGAACGCGCGCCCTCGGGACTGTCGGCGGTCAGGATAGGCGTCTGGAACTCGGTGAAGCCCTGGTCGATCATGCGGCGGCGCAGGCTCGCGATCACCTGGCTGCGCAGCATGATGTTCTTGTGCAGCTTCTCTTTCCGCAGATCGAGGAAGCGGTACTTGAGCCGCAGCTCCTCCGGCGTGGTGTCGTTCTCCTGGTAGACCGGGATCGGCAGAGGTTCAGCCATCGACTGGACGATCATCTCGGCGGCATCGAGTTCGACGGCCCCGGTCGCCAGCCTGGGGTTGATCGTCGAGGCCTCGCGGGCCACCACCTTGCCCGAAACGGTGATCACGCTTTCGGTCCGGACGGCCTCGGCGGTCTTGAAGACCGGGCTCGAGACGTCCACCACCACCTGGGTCACCCCATAGTGGTCGCGCAAGTCGATAAACAGCAGGTTGCCGTGGTCCCGCTTGCGCTGCACCCAGCCCGAGAGACGGGCCTGCTGGCCAACATGTTCAGGCCGCAACTGGCCGCACGTATGGGTTCGGTAGACTGAAGACATTACGTATTTTCCGGGTTTGGAGGCCCGGCAAAAGGCACCGAAAGCCGAGGCAAGTCAAGGGAATGGCCGCTTTCCGTTCACGGCAACTTTGCCGGAGCCGCCCGCGGGGTCTATAGATCGTTCCCAATGAAGCTCATCACAACGACCGACGAGTTGGCGGCGTTCTGCAAGCCCCTCGCCGATACCGAGTTTGTTGCAGTCGACACCGAGTTCATGCGTGAGCGGACCTATTGGCCCAAGCTCTGCCTGGCCCAGGTTGCCGGTCCCGAAGACGCGGCCGCGATCGACACGCTGGCCGAGGGCATCGACCTCGCCCCGCTCGACGAGCTGATGCTCAACCCCAAGGTCCTTAAGGTTTTCCACGCCGCCCGCCAGGATCTCGAAATCTTCTACCTGCGCCTGCAACAGGTGCCGGGGCCCCTGTTCGATACCCAGGTCGCCGCCATGGTCTGCGGCCACGGCGAGGCCGCCTCCTACGAATCGCTCGCCACCAAGCTGGCCAAGGCCAAGATCGACAAGTCCAGCCGGTTCACCGACTGGAGCCGCCGGCCGCTCAGCGAGCGGCAGATCACCTACGCCCTGTCCGACGTCACCCACCTGCGGGTCGTCTACGAGAAACTGAAGCGCCAGCTCGACAAGACTGGCCGTTTCTCCTGGATTGCGGAGGAAATGTCGGTTCTGAACGATCCCGCGATCTATCGCGCCGATCCCGAGCAGGCCTGGCGACGGCTCAAGCCGCGAGGCGCCTCCCCAAGGGTGATGGCGATCCTCAAGGAGGCCGCCGCCTGGCGCGAGCGCACCGCGCAGCGCATCGACATTCCCCGCCAGCGCCTGCTCCGGGACGAGCAGCTGCTGGAGATCGCGGCCCACGCACCGAAGTCGATCGAGGAACTTGGCGCGACGCGCGGTCTGGGCCGCGGCTTCGCCGAAGGCTGGCAGGGGCGCGAGCTGATGGAAGCCATCGAGCGGGCGCGGGCCTTGCCGGAATCGGAGCTCCCGGTCCGTGACAAGACCCCGGAGCAAATCCGGGCGCCCGGAGCGATCGTCGACCTGCTGCGGACACTGCTGCGGCTCAAGGCCGAGCAGGCCGGCGTGGCGGGCCGCCTGGTGGCGAGCGCCGACGAACTCGACCGGCTGGCCGCGGGCAAGCGCGACATCGCGGCCCTGAAAGGCTGGCGGCATGAAGTGTTCGGGGCGGACGCGGTGGACCTGATCGAGGGCCGTCTGGCGCTGGCTCTGAACGGCGACCAGCCGAAACTCATCCAGCTGACGCCGAATTCCTAGTCGCCCCGGCTAGGCCGATACGATCACCGGCCTGAGTTCGAAAGCCTGGGCGGCGGTCTCGAGCCGCCGTGCCGTGACATCGCCCAGGCTCCTCTTGAGCGCCGTCGGCACCAGCAGCCGAAGCTCCCGCTCGGTCCGGCGAAGCTGCAGCTGCGGCAGGAGGCCGGGAGCGCCGCCGCTCAGATTGTAGGCCAGCCGCAGGCAGGCGCCGAGGCGCCGGGCAAAACTGCGCCCTTTGGTGTCGGTCAGGCGCAAGGCCGTGTCGATCATCGCCGCCTTGGGCTCGCTCTTGTAGCGATAGGTGAGCGTCATCGCGAGGACGGCGCGCTCGCGGTGGTTCATCCCCGGCGCCGGCAGGTGCAGCACGCGGAAATAAGCCTGGTCGGCGCGGTAGTCGGGATGGTCGTCCCACGAGATGTCGCTGAGGTGGCAGGCGGCCGTGCGCAGGATCCGTTCGCTGTCACTCTCGCCGGCGAAGGCCGGCGTCAGCCAGTCGAAGATCTCGTGCGGCGAGAGATCGAAACGGTGCCAGCTCTCGCCCTGCTCCTCGGCGAAGGCAATCAGAGGATGACGCGCCCTCTCCTGCTCGCTCAGCCGCGAATAATAGAATCCCTCACGCAGGCCGAAGGCGGAGAAGACGACGGTTTTCGGCCTCAGAACCGCCAGCAGCCTGTCGAGGGCGAGGCAGGCGAGCGGCAGCGTGTCGACGCGGCGGCGCGACACTCCCGGCATCTTCTCGAGCGACTTCGGGCTCTGGACGGCGATCAGTCGAGCCACCGCGCGGGCCTCTTCGGCCGGGATCTCGTACTGATGGATGATGTGTAGCGGATACCCCGCCTGCTCCATGTGCAGGCGCGCAAAGGCACGCCACGCACCGCCGACCGCATAGAAGGTCTTGCCCTGCTCCTCGCGCAACCACCGCACGCCCTCGATGGCATCTACGACGGCCTTGCGGGGGTCGCCCCTGCCCGAGGACATCAGGCGCAGTGGCCCGACCGGCAGCGTGCTGGAGGAGCCGAGACGGCCTTGGGAGAGCGAAGCCAGTTCGAGACTGCCGCCGCCCAGGTCGCCCATTACGCCATCCGCATCCGGCATGCCGCACATCACGCCATAGCCCGCGAAGCGCGCCTCGTCCTGGCCGCTCACCGTATGAGCGACGATCCCGGGACGGCTGGCCAGCTCGCGCATGAAATCGCCGCCGTCGGCGGCGTCGCGCACGGCCGCGGTCGCAAGCAGGTCGAGCGACGTGACCTTCATGTTGTGCGCCAGGGTCGCAAAGCGGTCGATGTTGGCCAGCGCCATCTCGACGCCTTCGGGATTGAGACGCCCGGTGGCATCGAGGCCGCGTGCCAGCCCGCACAGGACCTTTTCGTTGAAGACTGGCAGCGGCGCGCGACTCGCGCGTTCGTAGACGACGAGGCGGATCGAATTCGAGCCGACGTCGATGATACCCACGCGGCCCGTCCGAAGAGGGGTGTGCGAGGCAGAGGCGCCTGCGTTCGGATGGCCGTCCATGCGCGCTCCCTCTAGCCGAATCCGGGGCGGATTACAGCGCCATATTGGGCGCGACCCGACGCCGCTGGCGCGCTCAGGAACTCAGAACCAGTCGCGGGACGGCGCCGCTCAGCTTCAACGCGCTCCCGCGCCCGGAGAGCGACGGGTTCGTCATGAAATAGTGATGGGCGATGAACGGTTCCTTGCCGGTCTGCGGCCGGTGATAGTTACCGTCTTGTGACATCAGCCAGCTCTGGCCGTCGTCCTTTAGATTGGCAACCATGATCTGGTCGAGGACCTGCTCCCGCACGGTCTGGTTCTCGACCGGACACAGTAGCTCGACGCGGCGGTCAAGGTTGCGCGGCATCCAATCGGCCGAGGAGAGGAAGACCTTTGCTTCCATCGACGGCAGTGCCTTGCCGTTGCCGAAGCAGATGATGCGCGCATGCTCCAGGAAGCGGCCGACCATGCTCTTGACCCGGATATGATCGCTCAGCCCTGGAACGCCGGGCCTGAGACAGCAGATGCCGCGCACGACCAGGTCGATCTGGACGCCGGCGTTCGACGCCGCATAGAGGCGATCGATCAATGCGCTATCGACCAGGGAGTTGAGCTTGGCCCAGATGGCTGCAGGCTTGCCGGCCTTGGCGTTGGCGATCTCGGCATCGAT
>CAIYWM010000723.1 GCA_903929895.1 uncultured Alphaproteobacteria bacterium | reverse complement strand
CGCCTCGTCACGACGCTCACCTTCAAGGTGCCGGAGGGACTCGCGGCACCGGCCCGCCCGCCGGTGGTGACGCCGAAGCGCTGAGCGATCAGCCGATCTTTTTGTTGAGCACGCCGAAGCGATCCTTCGGCGCCTTCTCGCGGGCGGCGGGGCCGTAGGTTCCCATCTCGATGCGATGCGGGATGGTGAGCATGTAGTTCTTGAAGGCGTTCTCCATCGCCTGCCGCCAGCCCTGCGCGTCCTGGGTCTCGTTGACCGAGGCCTTGGCGAGCTTCAGCGCATAGGGATCGCGTTCGGCAATCCTCTGAGCCAGCACCATCGTCTCCGCCTCCAGCCTGTCTCGCGGCACGACGCGGTTCACCAGGCCCGCCTTCTCGGCGTCAGCGGCGCTGATGAAGTCACCGGTGAAGAGATACTCCTTGGTCTTGCGAGGACCGAAGTCCCACGGCATCGAGAAATACTGCACGTGACTGCCGCCCCACTTCACGGCGCGGTCGGCGAACTGCGCATCCTCGCTGGCGATGATGATGTCGCAGGCGGAAGCGATCATCATGCCGCCCATGATGCAGTAGCCCTGGACCTGCGCGATGGTCGGCTTGGGGAGATCGCGCCAGCGCATCGTGTTCTCGAAGAAGCGCTCCCACAGGCGGCGATACTCGCCCTTGAAGCCGGGCTCCAGCGGCGTCTTCTTCTGGTCCTCCATCTCCTGCGCGCTGCCGAGATCGTGCCCGGCCGAGAAATGCTTGCCGGCGCCGGCCAGGATGATGACCCGCACGTCGTTGTCGTCGACCGCCGCCTGGAAGGCATCGTCGAGTTCCTCGAGCAGGATCCGGCTCTGCGCGTTCAGCACTTCCGGCCGGTTGGTCGTGATCTTGAGGACGGGCCCCGTGCGTTCGGTGAGAAGCGTCGAATAGGTCATGCGGCTGCCTGTACGGGGTGACGGAGTTCGGGCGCGAGACCAGCGCCCATCAGGTCGATGAAATTGTCGCTGTAGAAGCGCTGCTTCTGCACCTCGCTTGTGCCGGCCTTCTCCATCGACGCTTCGAAGCGCTTGATGGGATGGCGGCCGCCTTCGACGTGCGGATAATCGGACGAGAAGAGGCAGACCTCGGCGCCGGTGTTGGCGATGATCCAGCCCGCATCCTCGTGTGGGTAGGGCGTGACCCTGATCTGGCGCTGCACGAACTCGCTGGGCTTCAGCGACATCTTCTGCAGCCGCTCCTCGTTGCGATAGAAGGCGTTGTGTGCACTGTCCATGTTGCGCATCCAGCCCGGCACCCAGGACGCGCCCTGCTCGATGACGCCGAACCTGAGCTGCGGGAAGCGGTCGAGCACGCGATCGACGACCAGCGCCGTCAGCGCCTTCATTGGCGGATAGGCGATCGCCATGTAGTCGATCGACTTGAAATTGTCGTCGCCGCCATGGAAGTCGGGCACCGGCGGCAGGCCGTTGTTGAAGTACGCCTCTTCCAGGAGCTTGCCGCCGCCACCGACATGGAAAACGATCGGCAGGCCGGCTTCCTGTGCGACGGCCCACAGCGGATCGAAGCCGATATGGCTCGGCGAATGGCCATCAGGACAACGCGACGGGATCATCAGCGCCTTGGCGCCGAGTTCGATCGCCTCGCGCGCCGCCCGCGCGGTGCGCTCGAAATCGACCAGCGGCACGTAGCCGGTCGGCAGCAGGCGCCGGTCGACCGAGCAGAACTCGACCATGTGACGCGTATGGGCGCGCGCCACCGCATAGGTCAGCTCGACGTCGCTTCCGCCTTCCAGCACCGAGGAGTAGTTGAGCAGCGCCGTGGTGAACATGAGCTGGCTTGCGAAGCCCAGCAGGTCGATCGAGCGCGGACGGTCCCGGCGACTCGACGAGCCCAGCGCCTCCCAGTTCTTGCGCAGCATGATCTGCGTTTCATCGAATTCCTGAGCGGGATCGGCCTTGAGACGGGTGCTGTGGAAGCCCTCGTGGCGCGGGAACAGGACCTGGTCGGTCACCGTCGCGCGGTGTCTCGCCTCCAAATGCTGCTCGAGGAAGCCGGGCACTTCCATGATGTGGGCATCGGCGTCGTGAATGACGCGGCCGCTGGCGTAGGGCATCGTCTCCTCTCCACTTTCCTTGTCGTTTTGTGAGAGCTTAGCATGAGCCAGGACATTTCCCACGCGGTGCGGACCCTCCTCGAGGCGCGCCGCACGGGCCGCCAGGCGACGCCGCCTTTTGCCTTGAAGGACCGCGCTGCGGTCTATGCGGTCCAGGACGGCGTCGCGGCGGCCACCGGTCCGGTCGCAGGCTGGAAGGTCGGCGCCCGCACGCCGACCGCCGAGCCTAATCCTGCGCCGCTGCTCAAGGGCGCGCTGGTGCCGTCGCCGGCGCGCTTCGACGGCGGGGCGATGCACATGATCGGCGTCGAAGTCGAGATCTCCTTCCACATCGCGCGCGACATCGCAGCCCGCACCGCGCCGGTCGAACGCGAGGAAGCGCTTGCGGCGGTGGGCGATGCCTTCGTTGGCATGGAGATCGTCGACACGCGCCTCGCCGACTTCAAGAACGCGGATCCCGATTGGCTCCTGGCCGACAACCAGATGAACCACGCGCTGGTGGTGGGTGATCCGATCCGCAATTGGACGTCGCTCGACTGGCCGAACCTGCAGGTGAAGCTGGTGGTCGACGGCAAGACGATCGTCGAACAGAAGGGCGGCCTCGGTGCGATCGACCCGGTGCGCCCGCTCGCCTGGATGATCGACCACGCCGTCCGCCACCGCGGCGGCCTTCGCGCCGGTCAGGCGATCACCACCGGCTCGTGGACCGGACTCCTCTACTTCCCGCCGGGCTCACACGCGCGCGGCGAGTTCGCAGGGCTCGGCGCCGTCGAGGCGAGTTTCTGACCCCTCGTCATCCTGAGGTGGTGTGATTGCGGATGAAGGGCGGCTTGAGTGGCTGCTCTCCAAGAGGGAACTAATGCGGGGTCACTGCGAGG
>CAIYWM010000722.1 GCA_903929895.1 uncultured Alphaproteobacteria bacterium | reverse complement strand
GTTGGCGAAGTCGCCGAACTGGGCTTCCCAGAGGACCAGCGCGTTGGGCTCGGCCAGCGAGTAGCCGTACTCGAAGCCCAGCACGCCCGCCTCGTTCAGCGGGCTGTCGATCACCTCGTAGCGGGCCTGGCCTTCGGCCACGTGATTGAGGGGCACGTACTTGGCCTCGTTCGCCTGGTCGACCAGCACCGAATGGCGCTGTGAGAAGGTGCCGCGGCCGGAATCCTGGCCGCTGAGACGCACCGGCGTGCCTTCCGAGAGCAGCGTACCGAAGGCCAGTGCCTCGCCGGTCGCCCAGTCGATGTTCTCGCCCGTGTCGATCGTCTTGCGCTTCTCCTGGAGCTGTCGGACGATCTTGCGGTTGAGGTCGAAATCCTTCGGCGGCTCGGAGATCGCCCGCCCGACGGCCTTGAGCAGATCGAGGTCGACGGCGGTAACGCCCTTGCGATCCTCCTCGCCCGGCGCGACCGTGAAGCCCGCCCACTTGCCCTCGAGCCAGTCGGCCTTGTTCGGCTTGTAGTTGCTCGCCGCCTCGAGCGCCTTGTCGAGCTTCTCGCGCAACGCGTTGTCCATGGCGGCGACTTCCGCCGCCGTCACGACGCCCTCGGCCTCGAGAGCCGCCGCGTACACTTCCTTCACCGAACGATGCGCGCCGATCTCCTTGTACATCAGCGGCTGGGTGAACATCGGCTCGTCACCCTCATTGTGACCGTGCCGGCGGTAGCAGAACATGTCGATGACGATGTCGCGCTTGAAGTGCTGGCGGAACTCCGTCGCGATGCGCGCGACATGGACCACCGCCTCGGGATCGTCGCCGTTTACGTGCAGGATCGGCGCCTGCACGATCTTCGCGACTTCCGTGCAGTAGGGACCGGAGCGCGATTCCGTCGGCAGGGTCGTGAAGCCGATCTGGTTGTTCACGATGAAATGGATGGTGCCGCCGATGCGGTAGCCCGCGAGGTCGGAGAGGTCGAGGCTCTCGGCCACCAGGCCCTGGCCGGCGAAGGCGGCGTCGCCGTGCATCAGGATGCACATGACCTGGCTGCGATCGGTGTCGCCGCGCTGGTCTTCCTTGGCGCGCGCCTTGCCGAGGATGACCGGGTTCACCGCCTCGAGATGCGAGGGGTTGGGCGACAGCGAGAGATGGATCACGTTGCCGTCGAACTCACGATCGGCCGAGGCGCCCAGATGGTACTTCACGTCGCCCGAGCCGCGCATCTCCTCGGGCTGCGAGGAGCGGCCCTGGAACTCGGAGAACAGCGCGGTGTAGCTCTTGTGCATCACGTGCACGAGCGTGTTGAGGCGGCCGCGATGCGGCATGCCGAGCATCACTTCCTTCACGCCGAGCTGACCGCCGCGCTTGAGGATCTGCTCGATGCCCGGGATCAGCGATTCGCCGCCGTCGAGGCCGAAGCGCTTGGTGCCGACGAATTTCACATGCAGGTAGCGCTCGAGCCCCTCGGCCTCGCCGACCCGCTCGAGGATCATCTTGCGGCCGGTGACCGTGAACTCGGTGTGGTTCTCGATGTGCTCGATGCGCTCCTGGATCCACGCCTTCTGGTCGGGATCGGAGATGTGCATGAACTCGACGCCGATCTTGCCGCAATAGGTCTTGCGCAGGCGCTCCATGATCTGGCGCAGCGTGGCGGACTCGCCCAGCGCCAGCGACCCGAAGATCAGGATGGGGCGGTCCCAGTCGCCGTCGGAGAAGCCGTAGGTCGCGGGATCGAGCTCGCGATGCGGCGCCTGGCGGACGAGGCCGAGCGGATCGAGGTCGGCCTCGAGGTGGCCGCGGATGCGATAGGCGCGGATGAGCATCAGCGCCCGCGCCGTGTCCTGGGCGGCGGCGCGGATCTCTTCCTGGGTCTTGCCGGCGATCGCAGATGCAGCCGGCGCCGCCTCGGCGGCCGCCTTGCCGCCCTTGACGTTACGGTTGGCCGCGGCCGGGACGGCATCGGGATCGACGGCGCCGATCACCCGGGCGCCGTTGGGCGCCCAGGAGGCGCCGCGGACCTCGGCCAGCACGTCGCGCTTCTGTTCGGCGAGGGCACCGAAGAAGGTCTGCCATTCCGCGTCGACCGAATTGGGGTCGGCGAGGAAGCGCGCGTAGAGTTCCTCGATGAAGGGCGCGTTTGCGCCGAACAGGAACGACGTCTGTTCTGCTCTCATGGCCCGATACTCCCTGGCCTGTCTTTGCTGGCCGCCCGGCAGGGGCCGGGCGGCAAATCCGCTCGTCAGCCCTGCATGGCCTTAAGCATTTCCTCGCCCAAAGCGGCAGGCGACTCCGCAACCCTGATGCCGGCTGCCCGCATGGCGTCGACCTTGAACGCCGCGGTGTCGTTGCCGCCTGAGATCACCGCGCCGGCATGACCCATGCGACGGCCCGGAGGAGCGGTGCGGCCGGCGATGAAACCGACCACCGGCTTCTTCGTTCCGGACGCCTTGAGGAACTCGGCGCCCTTGACCTCGGCGTCGCCGCCGATCTCGCCGATCATCACGATGCCCTCGGTCTCGGGATCGCGGATGAACATGTCGAGGCACTCGATGAAGTTCGTGCCGTTCACCGGATCGCCGCCGATGCCGATGCAGGTGGTCTGGCCAAGGCCGGCCGCCGTGGTCTGCGCCACCGCCTCGTAGGTCAGGGTGCCCGAGCGGGAGACGATGCCGATCTTGCCGCGCTTGTGGATATGGCCCGGCATGATGCCGATCTTGCACTCGCCCGGCGTGATCACGCCTGGGCAATTCGGGCCGATCAGCCGCGACTTGGAGGCGGTGAGCGCACGCTTCACCTTGACCATGTCGACCACCGGGATGCCCTCGGTGATGCAGACGATCAGCGGGATCTCGGCGTCGATCGCCTCGAGGATCGAGTCGGCCGCGAAGGGCGGCGGCACATAGATCACCGACGCGTTGCAGCCAGTCTTCTCGACCGCCTCGGCGACGGTGTCAAACACCGGCAGGTCGAGATGCTTGGTGCCGCCTTTGCCCGGCGTCACGCCGCCCACCATCTTGGTGCCGTAGGCGATCGCCTGCTCGGAGTGGAAG
>CAIYWM010000721.1 GCA_903929895.1 uncultured Alphaproteobacteria bacterium | reverse complement strand
GGATGCTGATCGGGCCGACCAGCAGGGAGACGTCCTGCGCCAGCTTCGTGCAGCTCTCCGCGTCGGTGACGTCGAGTGCATGGCCGCGCGCCTCGCCGCCCGCCTTGACGATGCTGTCGGCGATGGAGCGCGCCGCCTCGAGATCGACGTCGGTAACGATGACGCGCGCGCCCGCCGCCGCAAGGCCGCGCGCGATGGCGGCGCCGTTGCCGCGGCCGGCGCCGGTGACCAGCGCCAGCCGGCCGGTGAGCATGCCCTTCATGTTTCCTCCATTGTCTCGCGCGCCGCCCTCAGCGCCTCGCGCAGCACCGCTTCGTCGCCCACGTGGTTCGCGAGCAGGAGGATCAGCCGTGCGTCGAAGGCGCGGCACTGTTCGTCGCTCAGATCCCGATGCGCGTCGACGATCGCATTGTAGACATCGTCGGGGCGCGCAAAATTCAACGTGCGGCGCAGCGCGCCGGTCGTGATGTCGGCCATCGCGATCTCCTCAGCCGTTTCCAGTCGCCCGCTTGATCGCCGCGGTGATCGCGGCGCCGTCGAAGCGACGCCAGCGGGCGGCAACGTATCGGTCCGGCCGGATCAGGTAGGTCGTGCCCGGCCGCCCATCGTAGCGCTGGCGGGCGAGCCCGTCGCCCGCAATACGGACGCAGATCACCCCGGACGGCAGGTCGGCGTCCGGCACGTCCGTATCGCCGAAGGTCAACAGGGTGAAGTCCGGCCCCAGCCGGTCGATCAGCCATGCACTGCCGTCCCGTCCCACCGGCGCATCCAGCATCGCCCGGCCGGGTCCCGGCCCGCGCAGCCAGTCCGCGTCGCCGTCCGGCGTATCGAGCGGCGAGCCCGGCTGGACCGTCGGCACCGACAGCCGGCCGCTGTTGATCAGCGCGCGGGCGAAGGGGAAGTCGCGTGCCAGCGAAAGCGTTGCGTCCCGGAAGGCCCGCGAGGCGGGAAACTTCGGCGTGATGAAGTCGGTGCTGCGCGTCGAGTTCAGGATGTTCTCCTGCGCCGCCGCGCGCCGTTCGCTGCTATAGCTGTCCAGCAGCGACACCGGCGACACCTTGCCCAGCACCATCGCCAGCTTCCACGCAAGGTTGTCGACATCGGCGATGGCGCCATTGCCGCCGCGCGCGCCGAACGGCGAGACGACGTGCGCGGCATCGCCGGCGAAGATCACCCGGCCGTGGACGAAGCGCTCCATCATGCGGCAGGTGAAGGTATAGACGCTGGTCCACTCATGCTCCCAGCGGGCCTCGGGACCGAACATCTGGCGCAGGCGCCGGTCGATGTTCTCCGGCTTCTTCTCCTCTTCCGGATCGGCGTCGCGGCCGAGCTGGAAATCGACACGCAGCACGTTGTCGGCCTGGCGGTGCAGCAGCACCGAGTTGGTCGGATGGAACGGCGGGTAGAACCAGAAGCGCCGCTCCTTGGGCAGCTCGCTCAGCAGCCGGATGTCGGAGATCAGGAACCGGTCGTGGAAGACCTCACCGGGATAGGGCAGGTCGAGGAGGTGGCGCACGGTGCTGCGCACGCCGTCGCAGGCGACCAGCCACTCGGCATCAAGCGTGTATCGCCCATCCGGCGTCTCGACCTCGACCGCGACGCCATCGGGGCCCGGCGTGACCCCGACCACCTTGTTACGGAAACGCATCTCGACGAGCGACTCCGCGAGGCAACGCTCGTAGAGATACTCCTCCACGTAATACTGCTGCAGGTTCACGAAGGCTGGGAACTTGTGGCCGGGCTCGGGCTGCAGATTGAAGCGGAAGACCGGCTTGTCGTGGAGATAGAGTTCGCCCTGCTCCCAGGTGATGCCCTTCTCCACCATACGGTTCGCCACGCCGAAGCGATCCCAGGTTTCGAGACTGTGCTTGGCCTGGCAGATCGAGCGGCTGCCAAGGCTCACCGTATCGTCCTCGTCGAGAATCACCGACGGCACGCCGCGCCGGGCAAGCTCCAGCGCCAGCGTCGGACCGGCCATGCCGGCGCCTACGATCACGACCGGCCGCCGCGCGCTCTTGCCATCGAGTTCGGCGGGCCGGCTGTAAGGGTAGTGGCGGTATTCGTACGACCCCATGGGAGTCGCGTCAGGCGCCCTTTTCGAGCGCCGCCCACATCTCGATGTCGCGCTCGGCGGTCCAGATGCGCGGATGGTCGAGTCCCTTGGCCTCGTCGTAGGCGCGGCTGACGTCGAACGGCATGCAATGCTCGAAGATGACCCAGTTGCCGTAACGCGGCTGCAGCGCCGCCATCGCCTTGTCGTAGGCCACCTTCAGCGAGTCGCCCGCTTCGGCGCTCTTCTCCACGACCTTGTACAGGTCGCTCAGGAACGCCTGGGTTCCGGCGATGCCTTCCTCGACGGCGCCCTCTCCGATCAGCGCGTCGCCGCGGCCCGGCACCAGCGCCTCGGCCTTGAGGTCGCGAAGCTTCTGCAGGGTCTCCGGCCAGTCCTTGTAGTGCGCGTCGCCGCAATAGGGCGTGGCGCCATACTCGACGAGGTCGCCGCTGAACAGGGTGCGCTCCTCGGGCAGCCAGACGATCGTATCGCCCTTGGTATGGCCGCGGCCGGCATGGATGATGTCGACCTGCAGCTTGCCCAGCCACAGGGTCATGCGGTCCGCGAAGGTGATGGTGGGCCAGGTCAGTCCAGGAATGGTCTCCGCCGCCTGGAACAGGCGCGGGAAGCGCTGCAGCTCGGACTTGTAGTCCTGCGCGCCGCGCTCGACGATCATGTCGCGCGTCGCTTCGCTGCAGATGATGTGCTCGGGTGCAAAGCCGCTGGCGCCCAGCACGCGCACGGCGTGATAGTGCGACAGCACCACGTACTTGATCGGCTTGTCAGTGACGGTGCGGATCCGCTCGATCACCTGCTCCGCCATCTTCGGCGTCGCCTGCGTGTCGATCACCATGACCGCGTCGTCGCCGATCACGATGCCGGTATTGGGGTCGCCCTCGGCGGTGAAGGCATAGGCGTGCTCGGATAGACGGCTAAAGGTGATCTTCTTGTCCGTCATATCCGCCTGCGAGGCGAATGCCCTGGCCATCGATGTCTCCCCGGTTGTCGCTCGACGCGAACCTATGCAACGTGCGGCGCCCGAGTCAAAGCGCAGCTATTCACAGGCGGATCAGTCGGCGCCGTACTTGTGATAGGTAGCGCGATCGCCGGTACGGATGGTGACGTCGAACGCATCGCCCTCGCGCTCCATCCGGAGCTTCACCACGGAGCCCGCCGGGCCGATCGCCCAGAGCTTGCGATAGAAGTCGGCCACATCGTCGAGCACCTCGTCGTTCAGCGCGTGGAGGATGTCGCCGCGCTGCAGGCCCGCTCGATCGGCGGGCCCGCCGTCGGAAATGCCGCCGACCACGAGCTGGCCCATATGTTCGACCGTGTAGATACCGAGCCACGGGCGCGGCGGCGTCGACAGGCGGCCGGTGGAGACCAGCTCGCCGAAGATCGGCTTCAGCCGGTTGATCGGCACGTACATATTGCCGGGGAACGCCGGCGATCCCGGGCCCAGCGCCTCCTGCACCAGCAGCGAGCCGACGCCGAGTAGTTCGCCGTTCTGGCCGATCAGGGCCGAGCCGCCCCACAGCGGATAGGCCGGCACCGTGAAGATGGCGCTGTCGAGCAGATACTCCCAGTAGCCGGCGAACTCGCGCCGGCCGGCGACCTTGACCTTGAGCGCCGCCTTCTCGCCGCCGACGCCTGCAACATAGGCCTCGCCGCGCAAGGCGAGGGAATCGGAGTCGCCGAACACCATCGGCTTCAACGGGACCGGGCTCTCGGTCCGCACCAGCCCGAAGCCGCTTTCATAGTCGTAGCCGACGATGCGGGCGGCCGTCTCGTTGCCCTCGATGTCGGTGATCGTGACGGTGTCGGCTTCCATGATGAGATAGCCGATGGTGAGGACGAGGCCCTCGTCGTCGACCAGGATGCCGTGACCTTCACGCTCCGTGCCCAAAGTCTGGGCCGAGCGGCGGCTTTCGGGAATGGTGGTCCTGACGCCGACCACGGCGGGCAGCGCCGCCGCGACGGGAGGGGGCAAACTGGAGCCGCCGCCGGGGGTGCGGGCGACCACGCCCTCGTCGCCGGGGGGAGGCCAATGGCCCGACCCGTTTGCGGAACCGTTCAACCCTCGGGCCATCCGCTCACCTCCGCCGCGCCCCACGCGCGTCCACAGTCTCGAAGATAGGCGTCCGCCGTCGCGATTGCTATATGACGGTTCATGGCGCCTCCCGCCGATCCGTTCGAAATCACCGATGACCCCGCTCCGGCCGACCCGGTCCCGGCGAGGCGTGCCCTCGCGCCCACGGCCCATCTCGAAGGGCTGAACGACGAGCAGCGCCAGGCCGTCACCCATGCCGGCGGGCCGCTTCTGGTCCTGGCCGGCGCCGGCACCGGCAAGACCCGGGTGCTCACCACCCGCATCGCCCATCTGCTGCTCACCGGCCAGGCCCGGACATCGCAGATCCTGGCGGTCACCTTCACCAACAAGGCGGCCCGCGAAATGCTGGACCGCGTGGCGAGCCTGATCGGCGGCGCGGCCGACGGGATGTGGCTCGGGACCTTCCACGCGATCGGCGTGCGCGTGCTTCGCCGCCATGCCGAGCTGATCGGCCTCAAGAGCAACTTCACGATCCTCGATACCGACGACCAGACGCGTCTGATCAAGCAGTTGCTGCAGGCCGAGGGGATCGACGACAAGAAGTGGCCGGCGCGCATCCTGTCCGGGATCATCCAGCGCTGGAAGGATCGCGCGCTGACGCCCGAGAAGGTGTCGGGCGACGACGCCGGCGAGTTCGCCAATGGCAAGGCCGCCGACATCTACCGCCAGTACCAGGAGCGCCTCGGCGAGGTGAACGCCGTCGACTTCGGCGACCTGGTGATGCACTGCGTGACCCTGTGGCAGAAGCACCCCGACATCCTGGCGGTCTACCACCGCCGCTTCCGCCACATACTGGTCGACGAGTATCAGGATACCAACGTCGCGCAGTATCTCTGGCTGCGCCTGCTGGCGCAGGGCACGCAGGACGTCTGCTGCGTCGGCGACGACGACCAGTCGATCTACGGCTGGCGAGGCGCCGAGGTCGGCAACATCCTGCGCTTCGAGAAGGATTTCCCAGGCGCCACCATCGTGAGGCTGGAGCGCAACTACCGCTCGACGCCGCACATCCTGGCCGCCGCCTCCCACCTGATCTCCCATAACGAGGGGAGGCTCGGGAAGACGCTGTGGACCGACACCAAGGAGGGCGAGCGCATCTCGCTGCGCGGCGTCTGGGACGGCGACGAGGAAGCGCGCACCATCGGCGAGGAGATCGAGGCGCTGCAGCGCGACAAGCACAAGCTCGCGCAGATCGCCATTCTCGTCCGCGCCGGCTTCCAGACCCGCGAGTTCGAGGAACGCTTCATCACGATGGGTCTGCCCTATCGCGTGATCGGCGGCCCGCGCTTCTACGAGCGCCAGGAGATCCGCGACGCGCTGGCCTATTGCCGCGTCACCATTCAGCACGACGACGACCTCGCCTTCGAGCGCATCTACAACACCCCGCGCCGGGGCCTGGGCGAATCGGCGCTGCGCACGCTGCGACTGATCCAGCGCACGCAGAAGATCTCGCTGTTCGAGGCGACGCGGCGCGCGCTCGAGACCGACGAGCTGAAGGCCCGCCCACGCAAGTCGCTGGGCGACCTGATCCGCAACTTCGAGCGCTGGCGGGCGATGCTCGACGGCATGAGCCATGTCGAGGTGGTCGAAACCATCCTCGACGAGTCGGGCTACACCGACATGCTGCGCCTCGACCGTTCACCCGAGGCCGAGGGCCGGATCGAGAACCTGAAGGAGCTCGTCAACGCGCTGCAGGAGTTCGATTCGCTGCCGGCGTTCATGGAGCACGTGGCGCTGCTTACCGACATGGCCTCGCGCGACGACACCGACATGGTGAGCGTGATGACCCTGCACGCCGCCAAGGGGCTCGAATTCGACACGGTGTTCCTGCCGGGCTGGGAGGAAGGCCTGTTCCCCAACCAGCGGGCGCTCGACGACAAGGGCATGGCCGGTCTCGAGGAGGAGCGCCGGCTGGCCTATGTCGGCCTGACCCGGGCGCGCAAGCGGGCCTATGTCTCCTTCGCCGCCAATCGTCGCGTGTTCAACCAGTGGCAGGCCGCCATCCCGTCGCGCTTCCTGCGCGAACTACCGCCCGCCCAGCTGGCCCAGAGCAGCGACGCCGGCCTCTACGCAACCTATTCCGCCGGCCACCATGGCGGGATGCGCGACAAGGCCAGCGGCTTCGAATACGAAAGCCTGGGCGTTCCCGGCCGCCGCGGCCGCTATCGCGACGAGACAGCTGACGATCGCCGCGCGACCGAGGGCGACAGGGTCGATCTCAGCATCGGCCAGCGGGTTTTCCACCAGAAGTTCGGCTACGGCCTCATCGTCGCCGTGGACGGTAACAAACTCGACATAGAATTCGAGAAAGCCGGCCCCAAGAAGGTGCTCGACAGTTTCATCGAAGCCGCCTGACCAGGACTCACAGGAGAGAAACCCCATGTTCCGCCGCTCCGCCCTTGCCCTCGGCTCCGCCCTGGGCGTCGTGCTCGCTTCTAGTGCCGGCTTCGCGCAGACCGGCAAGGTGACGGTCGTCACCTCCTTCTCCAAGGACGTCACCGACCCGATCAAGAAGGCCTTCGAGAAGGCCGTGCCGGGCGCCACGCTGGAAGTGCAGAACCGCAACACCAATGCCGGCGTGAAGTTCATTGAGGAGACCAAGGGTAACAACCAGGTCGATCTCTTCTGGGCCTCCGCGCCCGACGCCTTCGAGGTGCTGAAGGCCAAGAAGCTGCTGAGCCCCTACAAGCCCAAGGCCACCGGCATCGCCGAGAAGGTCGGCTCCTATCCGGTCAACGACAAGGACGGCTTCTATTCCGGCTTCGCGGCCTCGGGCTACGGCATCATGTGGAACGAGCGCTACGTGAAGGCCAACAAGCTGCCGACGCCCAAGGAGTGGCAGGACCTCGCCCAGGCGCCCTATTTCGATCACGTGTCGATCTCGGCGCCCTCGCGCTCGGGCACGACGCACCTCACGATCGAGACGATCCTGCAGGGCGAAGGCTGGGACAAGGGCTGGCGCACGACCAAGGAGATCGCCGGAAATCTGCGCACGGTGACGGACCGGTCGTTCGGCGTGCCGGAGGCCGTGAACTCGGGCCAGGTCGGCTACGGCATCGTGATCGACTTCTTCGCCTTCTCCTCGCAGGGCGCCGGCTTCCCCGTGAAGTTCGTGTACCCGTCGGTGACGACCCTGGTGCCGGCCAATGTCGGCGTCGTCGCCAACGCCCCGAACAAGGCGGGCGCCGAGGCCTTCATCGAGTTCCTGCTGTCACCCGCCGGCCAGGAAGTCCTGCTCGAACCGACGATCCGTCGCCTGCCGGTGCGCCCGGAGACCTATGCCAAGGCTCCGGCCGACTATCCGAACCCCTTCAAGGACAAGAACCTGCAGGGCCTGCTGACCTTCAACGCCGAACTGTCGGAAAGCCGCACCGCCGCCGTCGACACGCTGTTCGACCAGCTCATCACCTTCCAGCTGGAGCCGCTGAAGGCGGTCACGAAGGTGCTGCACGAGGTCGATGCGGCGCTGAAGAAGAAGGACAATGCCCAGGCCCGCGCGCTCGCCAAGGAGGCGCGCGACCTGATCGCCGCCATGCCGATCACCGCGGCGCAGGCGGCCTCGCCCGAGATCAAGGCCGCCTTCACCGGGGCTAAGGAAAAGTCTTCGCGCCAGGCTGAGCTGGAGCAGCAGTGGGCGGCCTTTGCCAAGGAAAAGTACACCGCAGCCAAGGCCAAGGCCGACGAGGCGCTGAAGCTGGCGCGCTAGTGCGGAGCTCCTATTCCCTGCCTCCCCATTCAAATGGGGAGGTGCCCGCGTCTTGCGCGGGCGGAGGGGTCATCGCGGCCGGGGTCACGACTTTTGACCCCTCCGCCCCTGATTGCAGGGGCACCTCCCCATTTGAATGGGGAGGCGTATGAGTCGCTCCCCCGGGCAGGTCGCGTTGGCGCTCGCCATCGCCCTCTTCCTCGGCGTCTTCCTGATCGTGCCGGT
>CAIYWM010000720.1 GCA_903929895.1 uncultured Alphaproteobacteria bacterium | reverse complement strand
TTCTGCGATTCGTCGCGCTTGCTGGCGGAAGCCACGCCCTTCGCCGCGAGTTCCTCCTGACGCTGGGCCTGCCGCCGAAAATAGTCGGCACGTGCTTCGGCGTCGGCCAACTCGGCCACGGCCTCGCGCCAGATGCCGCGCAGGTTCTCGACGTGAGACCGCGCCGAATCGAGTTCCGCTTCGGCGCTGTCGAGTGCCAGCCGGAAAGGACGGGACTCGATGGTGAACAGCTGGGCGCCGGCCTCGACCGAGGCATGGTCCCGGGCGAGGACCCGCCGGATCTGGCCGGACACTTCGGGCGCGATCTGCACGATATGGGCCTTCACATAGGCATTGTCGGTCGAGACATAGCGACCGCCCGACAGCCACCACCAGCCCGCCCCGCCGGCCGCCAGCAGGGGTATGGCGAACAGCAGCACGAGCCTCAGGACCGGAACCGGGCGGCGGCTCATGTGCCGTGGGCTCCCGCCATCGACTGCAGCTGCCCCTTCACCCGTGCCGCCAGCCGCGTGAACTGCTCACGTTCGGCGGCGGAGAGCGGTGCCAGCGCGTCGTCGACCGTGGCCTCGGCGACCGCCCACATGTCCTTGTGCGCCCGGCGGGCGTCGGCGGTGAGATACAGGCGGTTGACGCGGCGGTCGTCGCTGTCGGCGCGCCGCTCGACCCAGCCGTTCTTCTGCATGCGGTCGATCATGCGTCCGGCGCTGGCGCGGTCGGTCTCCAGCATGTCGGCAAGTTCGGTCTGGCTGGCGCCCGGCCGGCGATAGAGCCGTGTGAGCACCAGCCACTGCGCGCGGGTCAGGCCGATGTCGCGGACGCGCCGGTCGAACACGGTGCGGATCAGGCGCGCAACGTCGGAAAGCACGTAGCCGATATATTCGTCGTCGTCGGGGCCCAATCGCTGCTCGCTGAAGATTGTTGCCTAGGCTACAATAGCCCAGGCCATGAGTTCAAGCGCCACCGCCGTCGACGCCGTTCCACCTGTCCCCGACGAGTCCGAGACTTCGCTGGGCAAGCGCATCCTGATTCTCGTCATGGTGGTCCTGGGCTCGACCCTCTACGCGACCACCCTGCTGATCGCCTCGACCCTGCTGCCGCAGATGCAGGGCACCATGTCGGCCACCCAGGACGAGATTGCCTGGGCGATGACCTTCAACATCCTCGCCACCGCCGTCGCAACGCCGATGACCGGCTGGCTGACAGCCCGCTTCGGCCGCCGCGAGACCATGATCTGGTCCGTCCTGGCCTTCACGCTCACCACGCTGATGTGCGGCCTGGCCGATTCGCTGGAGACGCTGATCCTGTGGCGGGTCCTGCAGGGCGCGCTGGGCGCCCCGGTGATTCCGCTGTCCCAGACCATCCTGCTCGACACCTTTCCGAAGCGTCAGCAGGGGCTCGTGACCTCGATCTTCGGCATGGCCGTCGTCATCGGCCCGGTGATCGGCCCGACCGTCGGCAGCATGCTCTCCGAACTCTACAGCTGGCGCTGGGCCTTCTACATGATCGTGCCGGTGGGCGTGATCTCGTTCATCGGGCTGCGTCTCACCCTGCCCTACGACCGGCCGACCGGACAGGCCCGCCTCGACTGGACGGGCTTCCTGTCGCTCTCGGTCGCCATCGCCTGCGTTCAGCTCGTCCTGTCGCGCGGTCAGAGGCTCGACTGGTTCGACTCGGCCGAGATCCAGATCGAGACCTTCATCGCCGTCGTCTCCTTCTGGATCTTCCTCGCCCACAGCCTCACCGCGGAGCGGCCGTTCCTCAACCTCAAGCTCCTGCTCGACCGCAACTACTCGATCGGCCTCGTGCTGGTGCTGATCTACGGTATGCTGAACTTCACGCCGATGGTGCTGCTGCCGCCGCTCCTGCAGCAGCATGCCGGCTTCCCCGACGCGCTGATCGGCGAGGTCATCGCGGCGCGCGGCGTCGGCGCGACGCTGGGCTTCTTCCTCGCCATCTTCGTCGGCCGCATGGACCCGCGCATCGGCCTGATCGCGGGCTTCACGCTGCAGACCCTGTCCGGCGTCTGGTTGATGGCGATCGACCTCAACGTCGACATGAACACGCTGATGCTCAACAGCCTGCTGCAGGGCGTCGCCGTCGGCGTCATCTGGGTGCCGCTCACCCTGGTCACCTTCTCGAACATGAGCGGCGCCAACCTGGCCGAAGGCACGGCGGTCTATCACCTTCTGCGCAACATCGGCTCCAGCTTCTTCATCTCGATCTGCGTCGCCGAGATCGTGCGGGCGACCAGCACCAACTACAGTCGCATGGTCGAGCTGGTGAACCCCTATAACAAGTCGCTGGCCCTGCCCTGGGTGACCGGCGGCTGGGACTACGAAACCGTGTCGGGGCTCGCAAAACTGTCCAGGGAGATCAACCGGCAGGCGGCGATGATCGGTTACCTCAACGCCTTCTCACTCTATACCGTCACCTCCCTGGGCGCGATCGCGCTGGTGTGGATGGCGCGCCGGCGGCGGGCGATCATCGCCACGCCGCCTTCAAAGTGACACCCTGACCGATCGGACCCGCCCCGCGTGAACGCCATCCTGCTGCGCCTGCTGACCCGCCTGCCCCGCCCGATCGGCCGCTTCCTGCTGTCCCGGATCGGCGCGATCACGCAGTTCCTGCGCTTCGCCGTCGTCGGCGGCGCCGGCTTCATCGTCGACACGGCCTGTGTCTACGCGCTGCGGGCCGAGTTCGGCCTGTACGGCGCCGGGATGATCGCCTGGGTGGTCGCGGTCACGATGAACTGGCTGATGAACCGGCTCTGGACCTTCCGCGGCCAGGGCGGTGGCCCCGCGCATCGGCAGTTCCTGCGCTATGCCGCGGTCAACATG
>CAIYWM010000719.1 GCA_903929895.1 uncultured Alphaproteobacteria bacterium | reverse complement strand
TGGGCTCGTCGGCCAGCATCATCAGCCGCTCGATGCCGCCCGCCCAGCCGATGCCGGCGGTCGGCGGGCCGCCCAGCTCGGCGATCAGCCCGTCATAGCGGCCGCCGCCCAGCACGGTGCCCTGGGCGCCGAGATGGGTCGTCACGAACTCGAAGGCGGAGTGGGTGTAGTAGTCGAGGCCGCGCACCAGCGCCGGATCGACCTCGAATTCGATGCCGGCGGCGGTGAGCCCGTCCTGCACCGACTTGAAGAAGTCGCGGCTGGCCTCGTTCAGGTGATCGGAGAAGCTCGGCGCATTGACGTTGATCGCCTTGTCGCCCTCGTCCTTGCTGTCGAGGATGCGCAGCGGATTGCGCGCCAGGCGATTGCGCGAATCCTCCGAGAGCTTGTCCACGTGACCGGAGTAGTAGTCGGTCAGGACCTTGCGGTAGCCCGCCCGGCTCTCCGGATCGCCGAGCGAATTGATCTTGAGCACGCAGCGGTCGAGGATCGTCAGCCTGTCCAGGATGTCGGCCGCAACCGAGATGACCTCGATGTCGGCCCCGGGCTCGGGCGCGCCCAGCACCTCGAGATCGATCTGGTGGAACTGGCGCTGCCGTCCCTTCTGTGGCCGCTCGTAGCGGAACATCGGACCTGCCGCGAAGACCTTCAGCGGCAGCTGCTGGGTCAGTTCGCCGTTCGACACGAAGGCCCGGCAGATGCCGGCCGTGTATTCCGGCCGCAGGGTCAGCGATTCGTCCCCGCGATCTTTGAAGGTGTACATCTCCTTCGACACGACGTCGGTCGTCTCGCCGATGCCGCGGGCGAACAGCTCGGTGAACTCGAAGATCGGTGTCGCCATCTCGCGATAGCCATAGAGGCGCGCCACGTCGCGCGCCGTGTCGACGACGTGCGCGAAGCGCCGGTAGTCGTCGGGGAGGAGATCGTGCGTGCCACGCACGGGTTGCATCTTGCTCACGGGAAATCGCCTTGAAAGAAGAACGTCGGAAGGGAGGGCCTGGTCGCTACTCGGCAGCAGCGCGATGTCGCTCGGCTTCTTCCACCTTGGCGGCCTCGATCTCGGCCGCCTTCTTCTCGATCAGGCCCACCAGGTGGTCGACGACGTTGGCGTCCTTCAGTCGATGATGGGGTACGCCGGCGATGTAGACCTGATGGGTGTTCGAGCCGCCGCCGGTGAAGCCGATATCGGTTTCGCGCGCCTCGCCCGGCCCGTTCACCACGCAGCCGATCACCGACACCGTCATCGGCGTGGTGATGTGGGCGACGCGCTGCTCCAGCGCCTCGACCGTGCGGATGACGTCGTACTGCTGACGCGCGCAGGACGGGCAGGAAATGATGTTGACCCCGCGATGCCGCAGGTTCAGCGCCTTCAGCATCTCGAAGCCGACGCGGACCTCTTCCTCGGGCTCGGCCGAGAGCGAGACGCGGATCGTGTCGCCGATGCCCGCCCACAGCAGCGAGCCCATGCCGATCGACGACTTCACCGTACCGGTGCGCGTGCCGCCCGCCTCGGTGACGCCGACATGCAGCGGGTAATCGCAGGCGTCGGCGAGCTGCTGGTAGGCCGCGACCGCCAGGAAGACGTCGGACGCCTTCACGCTGATCTTGAACTCGTGGAAATCGTGGTCCTGCAGGATGCGCGCATGGTCGAGCGCGCTCTCCACCATCGCCTCCGGACAGGGCTCGCCGTACTTCTCGAGCAGGTCCTTCTCCAGCGAGCCGGCGTTGACGCCGATGCGCATGGAACAGCCGTGGTCCTTGGCGGCCTTGACGACTTCGCGCACCCGCTCGGCACTGCCGATGTTGCCGGGATTGATGCGCAGGCAGGCGACACCCGCCTCCGCCGCCTCGATGGCACGCCTGTAGTGGAAGTGGATGTCGGCCACGATCGGGACCTTCGCGGCCCGCACGATCTTCGGCAGCGCCGCGGTCGAGTCCTCGTCGGGACAGGATACGCGGATGATGTCCACGCCCACCTCTTCGCAGCGGCGGATCTGGGCGATGGTCGCGTCGGCGTCCGCGGTCAGCGTGTTGGTCATGGTCTGGACGGTGATCGGCGAATCGCCGCCCACCGGCACGGACCCAACCATCACGCGCCGCGACTTGCGGCGCTGGATGTCGCGGTACGGTCTGATGCTCATGGGCGCAATGTAGCGGCGAGGCCGCGCCTCCGCCAGCCGCCGGACCCTACAAAGGCGCTATGGTGCTACCGGGCCTCGGTGATGCGGTAGGCGATACCGGCGGGCACGACGTAGCTTTCGCCGGCCCGCACATAGGTCTGCGTCAGCACGTCGCCGTTCGGCGCCCGCAGCTCGACCCAGCTGTTGGTCTTCACGCTGATCGGCGTATTGACGCGGACGGGAATGGGCG
>CAIYWM010000718.1 GCA_903929895.1 uncultured Alphaproteobacteria bacterium | reverse complement strand
CGCTGGGTGACGTAGACCACCGACGTCACGATGAAGATGAAGACACCGAGATTGACCGTGCGCTGGATGACGTCCTCATACAGGCGGAACCACTTCGAGTCCTGCCGCAGGTCGCGCAGCAGGTGGTAGGAGCGCAGCAGGCGCAGCGCCCGGGCGATGCGCAGGAACGCCAGGTTCTCGATGAAGACCGGCAGCAGCAGCGACAGGATCACGATCAGGTCGGCCGCCGAGGAGAGGCTGAACAGGTGGCGCAGCGGCCGGCGCTCCACCCACAGCCGCACCCCGAACTCGACCGACAGCAGGAGGCCGATGACGAGGTCGAGGGCGATCATCCACGGCTGGTGCCCGCCGAACGGCGAGATGAGGAACACCGCGATGGTGGCGATGTCGAAAGCGACCAGCCCGTAGCGGAACCGCCGGGCCTCCGGGCCGCTGCCGAAGTAAAGGTCCTGGAACTTTTCGCGCATTCCCGTCGATGCCATGCCTCCAGATACCACGGCCCCGGATTCCCGGCACGGAGAGAGCGGTGCGCGCCCTACTCCGCGGCCCGGGCGAGCGGCATCGCCAGCGTCGGCCGCGCGGTGCTGAAGGAGCGCAGCACCTGGCCGGGCGGCTTCACCTTCACATAGTCCTGGCCGTCGAACACCTGAACGCCGTTGACCCAGACGCCCTTGAGGCCGGGTGCGCTGCGGATCAGGCGGTTGGCGCCGGCGGGAAGGTCGGCAACGCGCCGGGTCCGGCTGACATGGATGGTCGCGGCATCGAACAGCATCAGGTCGGCCCAGGCGCCGACCTCGAGGCGGCCGCGGTCGACGATGCCGTAGATGTGGGCCGGATCGCCGGTCAGCTTGCGGATGGCGTGCGGCAGGCTGAAGCGGCCGAGCTCGCGCACCCAGCGGCCCAGCAGGTGCATGGCATAGCCCGCGTCGCAGAACAGGGTGAGATGCGCGCCGGCGTCGGACAGGCTGATCAGGTTGCCGTCGTCGGCGATCAGGTCGCCGACCCGCTTCTCGTCGACGTTGAGCAGCCGCACGATGAAGGTCGTCTCGAGGTCGTCGGCCAGGCCGATGTCGAGCAGCGCGTCCACCGGATCGACGCCGCGCTCGCGCGCGATCTCCTCGATGTTGCGGCCTTCCAGCGAGGCTTGTGTCGGCGACACGGCCACTTCCATCAGGTGCCAGGTGCCGTTGAAGATGCGGCCGCCCTCCACCGGCGTGGCGAGCGACTTCTTGAAGGCCGCACGGAAGGCGGGATCGGTGAACAGCGCGCGATGGTGCGCCGCGTCGCCGGCCTTGGGCCACGGCGCGATCGTCTGCAGCATGTAGGCGTTGAGCAGGCCGAAGTTCATGTTGAGCGGCTGACACGAGGCCTGGGCATAGACCGCGTGACCGCGGCCCCGGGCCTCGGCGCAGGCGCTGGAGATTCCCGGCGCATGCTCGGGCTTCGTCGGATAGTCGAGCAGCGGGCAATAGATCACCGGACGGCCCGACAGTTCCGCCAGTTCCTCCATGAAGGGAATGGTCGAGCGCTGGCCGCAGGTCGCCATGGTGACGCCGTGGCCGTGCCGCGCCATCACCCGCGCCAGCGCCCGGAATTCGTCGTCGCTGGCCAGGCGCGACGGCACCGGGATGCCGCCATAGCCGTTATGGTTCTCGAAGGTCGAGGAGCCCAGGCCGATCGCCCCCGCCGCCAGCGCCTCGTCGAACAGCGCCGACATCTTCGCCAGCTCGTCGGCCGTCGCCTCACGCTCGGAGCCGGCGTCGCCCATCACCACGGTGCGCAGCGCCGAATGCGAGCAGAAGGACGCGACGTTGGGCGTGACGCCGCGGCGGGCGATGAAGTCGAGGTAGCTGGAGAAATCGTCGAACTGCCAGTCGACGCCCTCGCGCAGCGCCTCCAGCGACATCGCCTCGACCTCGGAGAGGTTCTTGAGCAGCGTGTCGCGCGTGGCCGGCGTCGCGGGCGCAATGCCGAAGCCGCAATTGCCGATCACCACCGTCGTGACGCCCAGTGCCGGCGACGGCGAGGCCGTTGAATCCCAGGTGAGCTGGGCATCGTAATGGGTGTGGACGTCGATCACGCCGGGCGCCAGCACCAGGCCGGTCGCATCCACCGTCTCGAGCGCCGGCCCGAGATCGTGGCCGATGGCGGCGATGCGGCCGTCCTTCACTGCCATATCGGCCTTGCGCAGCGGGTTGCCGAGCCCGTCAGCGATGTCGGCATTCGTGACGATCAGATCGAACATGCAATCCTCCCGGATGGCTTGGCACTTCGCGTGCGCGTTTGGACGCCATTGTCCGGGAGAAACGCGGCCTTGTACCGCTTCATTTTCCGGAATTTCCGCGCCGTGGGATCAGTCCGGCGCCGAACGAAGGCGGGCGCAAAACTGCTTGGTGCCGGGTCGCCCGTCATGCGAGACACGCGATCCCCCGATACCGGACCTGGGGCATCGACGGGCGTTCATGAGTAGAGAGGGCGTACCATGCGAAACATCGGCCTGCTGGCGTTGGCCGGCGCATTCCTAGTGGGCACGCACGCGGCCCAGGCCGACGACATCCGACGGCCGGAGACCCTCTCGCGGATCGATTCGACGCTGCAGAACGCACTCGCCTCGCAGGGCCTGCCACCGCGCGATGCAGCGATCATCGCCGACGTTGTCGTGGCGACGACGATGATCACGGCCTCCATGGGCGCGGGCGGAACCACCGCCTCGTCGGGTGCGGCAGCGGGCGCGGCCGCCGGCGCCGCGGTGTCACCGACACCGGCCTTCAGTTGCCCGGTGTTCGCGGGCGGGACCGTCATGCTGACGGAGGATGGCTGCCTGTGGGGCACCGTGTCCGGCCAGTGGACGAGCCAGGGAAGCGGCGACGCGGCCGGGACGTCCCAGGCTGCCGTCTTTCGCGTCGGTGGCCAGAAGCAGGTCGCGGAGGACTGGTTCCTGGGCGGTTTCCTGGGCGCGGGATTCGCGTCGGGCCAGGCCGGCGGCGGATACGTGTCGAGCACCGGCCAGACCTACGATGGCGCTCTCGCGCTCAAAATGGTGCGGGGACCGTGGCTGCTGGCGGCCGGCCTGGCCTTCGGCACGAGCGTCAATGCGCTGCAACGCGAGGCGGGTCAGATCACCGGTTCGAGCACCTCGTATGGCGGCAGCTTTCGGCTGCGCGGCGCCTACGAGCTTCCCTTCGACGGCTGGTACCTGCGTCCGCGCCTCGACCTCGAGCTGCGCTATTTCAACCGGCCGGCGTTCCAGGAGTCCGG
>CAIYWM010000717.1 GCA_903929895.1 uncultured Alphaproteobacteria bacterium | reverse complement strand
CGAGCTTCAGCAGATTGTCGGGGCCCTTCGGGCTGTTCTTGTAGACCTTGTAGCCCTCGGCGAAGGCGGTGAGAGCGCTGTTGTAGTCGCGACGCGCGTAGTAGGTCTCGCCAAGCCAGTATTGCGCGTTGCCGGCGAGCTTGTTCTGCGGACTGCGCTGAATGAAGGTCTTGAAGCCGCGCTCCGCGCCGGCGTAGTCGCCGTCCTGCAGCTTCTTGACCGAATCGTCGTAGAGCTGCTCGGGCGTGGCACCAGCGGGCGCCGGGCCTGGCGTCGGCGTCGAAGGCGCTGCCGGAACACCGGCCTGCGCACCGGGCCGCGGCGCGGCTCCCCCAGGGCGGACACCCCCGCCCTTCTCCAGCTGCTCGATCCGGTACTCGTAGTCGGCCTGCATCTTCTCCATCTGCTGCTGCAGCCTCGCATTGCGATTCTGCAGCTGCTCGAGTTGGCCGGTCAGATTGGTGAGAGACTGCTGGAGCTGATTGAACCGGTCTTCGATGTAGACCGCGTCTCCCCCGCGCTGCGCCGCGGCCGCCGTGGGCAAGGCGAGGGCAACGAGGAGGACGAGCCGGGACGGGAGGATCTTCATGGCCAACGCTTTGTTCACATCAAACGCGGCCATTTTCAGGCATGGCCGTCCTGTCTCCAAATGAAAACGCCGGTCGCATGACGACCGGCGTTTCCTGCACTCGCCTCGTTCGAGACGATCCTACTCAAGGGCCGTTACGGCGCGGCGGTTGCGCGACCAGGCCGCTTCGTCGGAGCCGACCGGATCGGGACGCTCCTTGCCGTAGCTGACGGTCTTGAGACGCGACGCGGGAATGCCCTGGGCGATCAGGTACTGGCGCGCGGCATTGGCGCGGCGCTCACCCAGCGCCAGGTTGTACTCACGCGTGCCACGCTCGTCGCAGTGGCCTTCGATGGTGATCTGGTAGTTGCCGTACTTCTTCAGCCACTCGGCCTGACGGTTCAGGGTCTGGCGGCCGTCCTCGCGCACGGTGGAGGAATCGGTGTCGAAGAAGACGCGGTCGCCAACGTTCTGCCGGAAGTCACCGACCGATCCGGGCGTCACGGTTGTGGAGGCCGCAGAGGCCGTCTGCGTGTCGTTGTTGCTGCAGGCAGCGATGAGGAACATCGCCGCAAGGGCCGACAAAGCCTTGATCATGCTCATTTTTCGATCCACTCCCTGACGGAATCGACCCGGGCGAGGGGTACGCACGGGTCGACAGAAATGATCATATATTTCGCTACTGCGGAATCAAGGGTGACCAAGCCGGATCCGAAGCATCGGTCGGCGTCGGGACCTGCCGCTCGAAGCGACCGGTGATGTCGATCTGGTGCAGCGAGGCTGCGCCGGCGCGGCCACCCGAGCTGGGCTGCTGGCGGAAGAACATCAGCACGCGTCCATTGGGCGCCCAGGTCGGACCTTCGACGAGGAAGCCGCTCGCGAGCATGCGTTCCCCGCTGCCGTCCGAGCGCATCACGCCGATGCCGAAGCCACCCGATCCGATCTTGGTGAAGGCGATGAAGTCGCCGCGCGGCGACCAGACCGGCGTCGCGTAGCGTCCGTCACCGAAGCTGATGCGGCGCTCCCCGCCCCCGCCGGCACTCATCACGTACAGCTGCTGGGCACCGCCGCGGTCCGAGTTGAACACGATCTGCGAGCCGTCGGCCGAGAAGCACGGCGAGGTGTCGATGGCCGGCGAGTTGGTCAGGCGGCGGAGCTGCCGGCCGCGCACGTCCATTTCGTAGATGTTGGTGCGGCCGTTCTCCGCGATGCTCATGACGACCTTGGTGCCGTCCGGCGAGAAGCGCGGCGCGAAGCTCATGCCCGGGAAATTGCCGAGCAATTCGCGGCGGCCGCTGTCCACGTTCTGCAGATACACCCGCGGCGGACCGTTGTTCTCGCCGTACGCCATGTAGACGATCTCCTGCAGCGTCGGCGAGAAGCGCGGCGTGAGAGCGATCGTCTTGCCGTCGGTCAGGTAGCGGTTGTTGGCGCCGTCCTGGTCCATGACCGCGATGCGCTTGGTCCGGTTGTTGCCCGGGCCGGTCTCGGAGACGTAGGCGACGCGGGTGTCGAAATAGCCCTCCTCGCCGGTCACGCGCTTGTAGATCGCGTCGGAGATGATGTGGGCGAGACGCCGCCAGTTGTTCGGCTGGCTGGTGAAGGACAGGCCGGTGGCCTGCTGGCTCGTGACGACATCCCACAGCCGGAAGTCGACCTTGATGCTGCCGCCGACCGACGTGACCTGGCCGACCACGAGGCCGGCCGCGCCGACGCTGCGCCAGTCCGGGAAGCGCGGCGGCGAGGTGGCGTCGACATCCTTCTGGATGTAGGCGCTGGGAGGAATGACCCGGAACAGGCCGCAATTCTGCAGATTGTTGCGGATCACGCCCGCCATCTGGGCGCCCACCGCATCGCCCTTAAAGTCGACGATGGCGATCGGCACCGGCTCGAAGCTCGGCCGCGTCATGTCGATGGTGAGCTGGGCGCGTGCCGTGCCCGCAACGCCGATGGTGGCGAGGGCAGCACCGCCCAGCAGGGTCGTCCGTCGGGGAAGCATCATGTCGGACCTCTTCATCTCAAGACTTCTATTAGGGTGGAGGGGTCTTAGTAGTCACGCGGATCGAAATTGAAGGTGATGGTTCGCCAGCTCGTGAACTTCTCTGGCGAAAGCGGCCAGGGCTGGCAACGCGGATTCATGATGGCGCGATGCGCGGCATCGGCCGCGGCGCGAAAGACCGGATCGCCGTTGTAGCGCCCGGTGTCGCGCAACTCGGCCTTCACTGGCGTGCCGTTCTGGTTCATCTCGACGGTCAGCGTGATGATCATCGCCTGATCACGGGAGCCGCCCTGCGTGTTCCAGCAGGGCCGGATCTTCTGGCGCACGCCTTCGATCTCGCTCGCCGTGACGACGGCGGCGAGGTTCGGCGCGGCCGGTGCCTGGCGCGTGACCTGCTGCACGGGCTTCGGGCTCTGCTCCGGCGTCTGGACCTTCTGCTGCGACTGCTTGTTCTTCAGGATGTCGTCGATCATCGAATCGACGCTCTGCTTGGGCGGCGCAGGCTTGGGCGGCGGCGGCTTCGGCGGCTCGGGCTTCTTGGCCTCGGGCGCGGGCTTGGGCGGCTCCGGCGGCTTCTCGACCTTCGGCGGCTCCGGTTCCTTGGGCTTCATCGCCACCAGATCCTCGACCGGCTTGGCAGCCTCCGTCTTGGGTTTCTCCTCCGGCTTGGGCGGCGTCGGCGGCTTGGGAGGCTCCACGACCTCCGGCGGCTTCGGCGTGGGCGGCGACGGCGGCGGCTCGGCCGACTTCACCGGCGGCGCCTTGGTCGTCTCCTGGGCGATCGGCGCGTCCTTGGGCTGCGGCGGCAGGGTGGCCACGGTCGGCGCGCCCGCCTTCTTGTCGATCGCCTCGAACTCGACCATCACCGGCTCGGGTTCCATTGGCGGCGGCTTTCCGAAGAAGTCGAGATTAAGCACCGCCGCCCCCAGCACGAAGACGTGCACCATCGCCGACACGACGGCCGGTGTGCGCATCTCGATGCTGGCGGGGTGACGGCGAGCCATCGTCCTCTTCGTGTCCCTTGTCTCAGCGCCGGGGCGTTGGCGCCGCGGGTTGCTGCTGCGGTTGCGGAGCGCGGGGAGCGGTTTGGCCGGGCGCGGCCGGCGTGACGGTACCGCCGCCCCGTCCGAGGGCCTGCGCCTGTTCGCCGAGCAGGCCGAGCTGGCGGAAGCCGCTGTCGATCACGACGCCCATGACCTCCATCATCTTCCCGTAGTCGACGCTCTTGTCGCCCCGCATGAAGACACGCTGGTCGGGCTTCTCCTCATGCACGGCCTTCAGTTTCGCGCCGAGTTCCGCGATGTCGTACTTGGTTTCGCCGAGGAACACCTCACCCTGCGAGTTCACCGAAACCACCATCGGTTCGTCCTTGCCGCCGACCTGCTGGGCACTGGTCTTCGGCAGGTCGACCGGCACGCCGACCTGGAGCAGCGGCGCCGTCACCATGAAGATGATCAGCAACACCAGCATGACGTCGACCAGCGGCGTCACGTTGATGTCGGCGATCGGCGTGTAGCTCCGCCGCTTGAACTTGCTGCCCGACGAGTTGGCGCCGGGTGCCGGGATGACGCCCGACATCAGACCTGTTCCTCGAGCTGACGCGACAGGATGGTGATGAACTCACCGGCGAAGGCCTCGAGTTGCTGGGCGTAGCGCGAGACCTGGCCCGACAGGATGTTGTAGGCGGCCGCCGCGGGAATGGCCGCGACCAGACCGATCGCGGTGGCGAACAGCGCCTCGGAGATGCCGGGCGCCACCACCGCCAGCGAGGTGTTCTTCGACTGCGCGATGTGGCTGAAGCTGTTCATGATGCCCCAGACGGTGCCGAACAGGCCGACGAAGGTGGCGTTGGCGCCGACGGTGGCCAGGAAGCCGAGCCGCTTCTCGATCCCCTCCATCTCGCGCTGGATGGTGACACCCATCACCTGCTCGATGCGTTGGCGGAGCGCCGCGCGCGCGGTGGCGCTGGAGGCGAGGCCCTTGGAGACGGACCGGCGCCATTCGCGCATTGCGGCCGAGAAAATGCTCGACATCGGATCGTCGGGCTTGGCGCCGACCCGGTCGTAGAGGTCTTCCAGCGACACGCCGGACCAGAAAGTGTCCTCGAAGGACTGGGCGCTGCGCTTCAGGGAGCGAAGCCGGAGAACCTTCTCGAAGATGATCGCCCACGACCAGAACGAGGCCAGCAGGAGCAGGATCATGATGGCCTTGACCACCCAGTCGGCCTGCATGAACAGGCCGTATACGGACATGTCAATTGTCCCCGTGCCGCCGCCGAGGGGGGCTCCGGCGACCTGCGCAAACGCGTCCATTTATGTTCTCCGTTGGTTCAAGAGGGTTGTATCCGAATATGGCGTGAGCGGGGCGATCCGTTCACGGCTACCTGGGCCAGGGCAGTCCGCACGAGCGGCGGCAATCGGACAGGCCGACCGCCCTCGCCCATGCAGGCGACGACGAGTTCGGCTCGAACCAGGATCTCTTCACCGCGGCGCGCATGCTGGAGCATGTCCAGCGAGGCGCCACGCAATTCGCCGCAGCTTGTGACGATCTCGATCGTATCGTCCAGCCGCGCGGGCTTCAGGTAGTCGATGGCGCAACGGCGCACGACCCAGTTGACGCCGCGCTCCTCGCGCAGCGCCGTATGCTGCTGCCCGAGAAGCCGCAGAAGTTCGGTGCGCCCACGCTCCAGGAAGCGCAGCCAGTTGGCGTAATAGACGATGCCGGCGG
>CAIYWM010000716.1 GCA_903929895.1 uncultured Alphaproteobacteria bacterium | reverse complement strand
GCCGACCGAGAAGAAGAAGACGCCGAGCAGAAGCCCGCGAAAGGGATCGATCATCGCCTCGACGGCGCGCCGGTATTCGGTCTCGGCCAGAAGCAGCCCGGCGATGAAGGCGCCCAGCGCCATCGAGAGGCCGGCGTAGGCCGCGATCACGCCCGATCCGACCGCGATCAGCAGGGTCGCCGCCATGAAGAATTCCGGATTGTCGGTGCTGGCGGCCAGTCGGAAAAGCGGCTTCAGAACCACCCTGCCGACCAGCGCGATCACTGCGACCGCCAGGAGCGCCTCGACCATTGCGACGATGACGCCCTGAAGGATCGAGCCCTCGGAGTGGCCTCCGAGAGCGCTGATCAGGAACAGGAGCGGCACCACGGCCAGATCCTGCGCCAGCAGGATGGCGAAGCTGGTACGGCCGGTGGTCGACATCATCCGGCGCTGGCCGGACAGCAGCTCCATGACGATCGCAGTCGAGGAGAGCGCCAGGCAGGTGCCGATGATGAGCGCGGCGGCGGCGGGCTGGCCGAACCAGAAAGCCGCCAGGCTGATGGCCAGGGCCGAGAGCACGACCTGCAGGCCGCCCAGCCCGAACACCAGCCGGCGCATGGTGATCAGGCGGCGCATCGAGAGCTCGAGGCCGATGAAGAAGAGCAGGAAGACGATGCCGAGATCGGCGATGAAGGCGATCTGTCTCTCGCCTGTGACGGTCAGCCAGTCGATGGCGCGGGAATAGTCGGCGAGGCGGCCAAGCCCATGGGGGCCGAGTGCCGCGCCAACGACCAGGAAACCAAGGACCGGGCTGATCCTGAGGCGTTGCACGACGGGAGCCACGACGGCCGCCGTTCCCAGGACGATGAGAGCGTCCTTGAACGCATAGATGTCGCTGGGTCCCGCCATGTCGTGCAAACATAGACTGCAGGCGGCGTTCTGTGCACACTTTCGTCCGCATACAACAAATTCGGGCGGAAACGACATGAAGGTGGTCATCACCGGCGGCGCGGGCTTCCTGGGCAAGAAGCTCGCACGGCGCCTCCTGCAGCAGGGCGAAATCGCGAATGCTTCCGGCCATTTGCAGCGGATAAGGGAGCTGCTGCTGTTCGACGTCGCGAAGGCCGAAGGGCCGGGCCTCGATGATCCACGGATCAAGACGGTGGCGGGCGACATCTCAAACTTTGCGACCGTTCAGTCGATCGTCCAGGGCGCGTCGACCGTGTTCCATTTCGCTGCCGTGGTCAGCGCCGGCGCCGAGGCCGATTTCGACCTGGGCTACCGGGTCAACCTCGAGGGCACGCGGAACGTCCTCGAAGCCTGTCGGGCGCTCGGCACCAACCCACGCGTCGTGTTCACCAGCTCGCTGGCCGCCTTCGGCGGCGATCTTCCTCCGGCAGTGACCGACGACACGCCTCTGACGCCCCAGACCTCCTACGGCGCCCAGAAGTCGATCGGCGAGTTCCTGGTCCGCGACTACACGCGCAAGGGTTACCTGCGCGGCACCGCCGTCAGACTGCCGACGATCTGCGTGCGCACCGGCCTGCCCAACAAGGCGGCCTCGACCTGGGCGAGTTCCGTTCTGCGCGAGCCGCTGACGGGCGTCGACGTCGTCTGTCCCGTGACACCGGAGACGGTCATGGTGGTCCTCAGCCCGCGCAAGACGGTCGACGCGTTCATGCGCCTGCACGATCTGCCGCCGGACGCCTTCGGTCCGGGCCGTACGCTGCTGCTGAACGGGATCAATGTGACGGCCAGGGAGCTGGAGCAGGCGGTCGGCCGTCATGCCGGCAACCGCAAGGTCGGCAAGGTCGTGTGGCAGCACGATCCGGCGATCCAGAAGATCTGCGACGGCTGGCCCCAGGGCATCGATTCGGCGCGGGCCCGTCGCCTGGGCTTCGAGACCGACAAGGATCTCGACGAGGTCGTGCGACATTTCATTGCCGACGATCTCGACGACCAGATGAAGATCGCAAAACCTGCGGCCTGACGGGCCGCAGGAACCCCGCTGATCCCTCAGCGGCCGCGCAGCATCCGCCAGCCGTTCTGGAGGTGTCGTACAGGCCCCCAGACATGCCGTGTCCGCATCATGTGCCAGCGTTGCGGTTCGTTGTCGGGCCCCGCGATGGCGCCGGCATCCTCGACGAAGTCGGTGATGCCGACGGCATCGGTGTCCCACGGACCGGTCGTCTTGAAGATCGTGGTCTTGGCACCGTAGCCCTGCAGCGCCCGCGACATGCCCGATGCCATGAAATCCATGTACCGCGGCAGGCTCTCGGGGCGGCAGAGATAGCCCTTGTTGAAGCCGACGGCGAGAAGGCGGAAATGGAACGGGTTCTTCTCGAGATAGCGGATGACCTCGGTCGTATTGGCCGGGTAGCGCGGCGAGAAGAAATCGTCGATCACGACGATGCCCTCGGTGTTGACGATCCGGTTGGCGAACTCCAGCTCGCGATAGACGGCCGTGCCGGTATGCTCGCCGTCGATGTGGAACCAGCGCACCGACTGGTGCATCGCCTGCAGGTCGAGCTTGGCGGGCAGGTCGGCCGACGGGCCCGACAGCGGTACGATGTTCGTGGCCTTGGCGCCGACCGACTCGATCGAGCGCTGAACGGCGGCTTCATCCAGCCGCAGGTCGCAGAGATAGAGCTTCTCGTTGCCCTTCCGGTAGGACGCCAGGACCGACGCGGAGCGGCCCCGCCAGACGCCGATCTCGAACAGGTCGCCGGAAGCACCGGTCTGCTGGTCGAGCAGCGCACGCCAGACGCAATAGGACTGGAACATGAACCAGCCTGGAATCGCGTCGATTTTCTCCCAACTGAGCATCCGCCACCCTTGTTTGCCGCGTCTTGCTAACAGCGCTCCTTCGACGCTGCAAGCCGTGAAGGCTTGCACCCCCGGCACGGGTCCTGTAGGCCCGCTCGCGGGGAAATGCCAACAACCGCAGTCGCATACAGGGCCACAGTCGGCCTGCTCTGGATCCTGGCGCTCTGGTACAGCTGGGAGTGCCGGGGGCTTTTCGTCGACGGATCTGCATTCCTCGTGCAGGTAGCCCGGCGAGAGTTCTTCTTCGACTTCTACGATCCGCGCCTGTACGCGATGATCCTCGGGCAGGCGCCGATCCTCACGGCGGTGTTCCTCGGCGTCACCGACCTCCATTTGATGGCGCAGCTGCTGTCGCTGGGCCTCTTCGCCCTCCCGACCGCGCTCTATCATCTCGCACTGATGCGGGTGAAGGATGATCCCGTCCTGCTGTCCGCGGTCCTCGCAGCGATCGGCGTCGTCTTCATGACGACGTCCTTCTTCATCGTCGGCGAATACAACACCGCCTACGCCATCGGCATCGTGGTGGCCGTACGGCTGGTGACGGCGAAGGAACTGACCGTTGCAGACGGTGCCTTCCTGCTCGCGGTCGGACTGCTGGCGGTCCGGACCTACGAGGTGATGATCTACCTGGGCCCCTTGCTGGCCGTGATGATCGCCTGGACGGTCTACCGCATCCGGCCGCGACCCGTTGTCGCCACGTCTCTTTACCTGTTGGCGATCCTGCCCTTCCTGGGCGGCATGTGGGTGGCAGCGGATTCGGTCATTCACCCCTTTTCGGAAGACCATCTCAGCCGGACCGCCGCGACGGTTCTCGACGCCTGGCAGAACGTGCAATTCGACCTGGCGATGGGCGCGGCTCTGGTCATCTCCGGCTGGGCGCTGTTGCGTCGGGGGGACCTCGCCGG
>CAIYWM010000715.1 GCA_903929895.1 uncultured Alphaproteobacteria bacterium | reverse complement strand
TGACCCTCTGGCCGACCCGGGCCTGCCCCAGCATCGTGACCGCCTGGGTGTGTGAAATCACGTTCACCCCGAAGCGATTGCCGTCCACTTCATTGACTGTGAGCGAAGTACCGTCGATTGCAATGGAGCCCTTCGCCGCAACGAATCGCGCCACCTCCGTCGGCGCCTCGAACACGAAGCGCACGCTGCCGCCTTCCGGCATCATCGACACGATCTTGCCCACGCCGTCGACGTGACCGTAGACCAGATGCCCGCCCAGCTCGTCGCCAAGCTTCAACGACAGTTCAAGGTTGAGGCGGCTGCCGACCGTCCAGTCCCCCAGGTGCGTCTTGTCGAGACTCTCCGCCGAGACTTCCACTGCGAACCGGCCGGCCCCCTTTTCGATCACGGTGAGGCAGCAGCCCGAGCAGGCGATCGAGGCGCCAATGGCGATCGGCGTCATATCGTGTTTCGTGGCGATCACGAACCGGCGGTCGCCTTCCTTGCCACCCGGGGCGACCGAGACGATCTCGCCGATATCAGTCACTATGCCTGTGAACATGCGCGCTACTTAGTCCTCCCGCCGCCAGGTTTCCAGAGTGTCACCCTGCAGGGACCGAGCCGAAACCAGCCGGAACCGGGGCGCGGAACCGAGGCGTGCAATATCCAGTCCGCCAACCGCAGAGCGGCTGTCTCCACCGAGGACGAGGCCTGCCCGGTAGCTCGAAATGCCGTCGACGAGGCCCGCCTTCAGGAAGGACGCGGCGACCTGTCCGCCGCCTTCCACCAGAACCCTTGTCAGCCCCCGCCCACCCAACGTCCGTGCGGCCGCCATGACATCGATGCGACCGTCGCTGCCGCCCTCGACCTCGACGATCTCCACGCCGAGCGCGTTAAGCGCCTCCCGTCGATCGGGCGGGGCAGTCTTCGTACAGACCAGCCATACCGGCGTCACCCGCGCCGACGTCGCGAGTTTGGATCGGGGCGACATCCGCGCCTGCGAATCGAGGACGATGCGCACGGGCGAGCGTGCCGCGAGGCCCGGGAGACGGCAGGTGAGCTCCGGGTCGTCGGCGGCTGCCGTCGCGGCTCCAACCAGGATGGCGTCGTGCACGGCCCGCAGCCGGTGGCCGTCGCGGCGCGCGGCCTCGCCGGTGATCCATCTGCTCTCGCCGGACGCAGTCGCGATGCGACCGTCGAGCGAGCCCGCCATCTTGAGGTGAAAGAGCGGCCGGCCTTCACGGACTCGTAACAGGAAGCCTGCGTTGATCACGGCCGCATCGCCGGCGCCCTCGCCGACCTCGACGGCAATGCCGGCGGCCTTCAGTCGCGCATGCCCCTGCCCCATCACGCGCGGATCTGGATCCTCGAGCGCGGACACGACACGTGCAATGCCGGCCGCCACCAGTGCGTCGGCACAGGGCGGGGTGCGGCCGTGATGCGAGCAGGGTTCCAGGGTGACGTAGGCCGTGGCGCCCTTCAGCGACAGGCCGGCCCCTGCCGCCTCCGCGATCGCGTCGGCTTCGGCATGCGGCCTGCCGCCGTCCCTCGTCCGTCCTCGGGCAAGCACGACCCCGTCCCGCACGATCACGCAGCCGACGGCGGGATTGGGCCAGGTGCTGCCGAGCGACCGCCGCGCCAGCGCGAGCGCCGCGCGCATCATCGGGGTCAGTCCTTGAAGTGGGCGGTATCGGCCAGGTCGGAGATGAACTCCTCGAAGTCGCGTGCCTCGCGGAAATTGCGATAGACCGACGCGAACCGCACATAGGCCACCGGATCGAGCGCGCGCAGCGCGTCCATCACCAGTTCGCCGATCTGCGTCGAGGGGATCTCGCTCTCGCCGGAACTCTCGAGCCGGCGGACTATTCCGTTCACCACGCGCTCCATCCTCTCCGGATCGACCGGCCGCTTGCGGCACGCGACCTGAATGGAACGCGCCAGCTTGTCGCGATCGAACTGAACGCGCTGCCCGTTCTTCTTGACCACTGTCAATTCGCGCAACTGCACGCGCTCGAAGGTCGTAAAGCGCGAACCGCAGGAGGGGCAGTAGCGCCGCCGGCGAATCGCCGAATTATCGTCGGTCGGCCGCGAGTCCTTAACCTGTGTGTCCTCGTGACCGCAGAATGGGCAGCGCATCTAGTTCCCCTATTTGTTCCGGCTTTGCGCCTTGTCAGTCACGGTAGAGCGGGAAGCGCGCGCACAGGGCGTGGACCTTGGCGCGGACCTGGGCCTCGACCTGGGCGTCTCCGTCCGGACCGTTCTTGGCGATGCCGTCGAGCACGTCGGCGATCAGATGGCCGACCTGCTGGAATTCGGCGACCCCGAAGCCGCGAGTCGTTCCTGCCGGCGTGCCGAGGCGCACGCCTGATGTGATCGTGTACTTCTCCGGATCGCCCGGGATGCTGTTCTTGTTGGTCGTTATGCCGGCTCGGTCGAGCACCTTCTCCGCCGAAACGCCCGTTGCCTTCTTCGGCCGCAGGTCGACCAGCATGACGTGGCTGTCGGTACCGCCGGAGACGATCTTCAGGCCGCGCTCGGTCAGCGTCGCCGCCAGGGCGCGCGCATTGTCGATCACGTTCTGCGCATAGATCTTGAAGTCGGGCTTGAGCGCCTCGCCGAACGCCACCGCCTTGGCGGCGATGATATGCATCAGCGGACCGCCCTGCAGGCCGGGAAACACCGCCGAGTTGATCTTCTTCCCGAGTTCGGCGTCGTTCGACAGGATCATGCCGCCCCGCGGGCCGCGCAGGGTCTTGTGCGTCGTCGTCGTCACCACATGGGCATGCGGCAGCGGGCTCGGGTAGACGCCGGCCGCGACCAGGCCGGCATAGTGCGCCATGTCGACCATGAAGTAGGCACCGATCTCGTCGGCCACCTTGCGGAAGCGCGCCCAGTCGATGTGGCGCGAATAGGCCGAGGCGCCGGCGATGATCAGCTTCGGCTTCTCGCGGCGGGCCGCCTCCTCCATCTGCTCGTAGTCGATCAGATGCGTGTCGGGCTTGAGGCCGTAAGACACGACCTTGAACCACTTGCCCGACTGGTTGGCGGGCGAGCCGT
>CAIYWM010000714.1 GCA_903929895.1 uncultured Alphaproteobacteria bacterium | reverse complement strand
TGGCGCGTCTACTCGCTGGGCTCGGATCGCGGTCCGACGCAGATCGGCGGCACCTATGTCGGCGAGCAGGGCACGGTCGCGGCCGGCAACCAAGCCGGCGGCAACTGGATCTACGGCGGTCCGAATGCCGAGATCGGCATGCTGGCCTCGGGCGTCGTGAAGGATGCCGGCTACAACCTGGCGACCGGCATCGCCGCCATGACGATCCGCCTGAAGCAGTAGCTTCGCGCTAAGACGCCGCTCCCGTCGCCGCCTGCAATGCGCAGCCGGCGACGGTGATGCGGTGCATCAGGCGCCGCTCGCCCTGGTAGTCGTTCTGCGCGCTGTGCCAGGTAGCGCGGTTGTCCCAGAAGGCGATCGAGCCGTCGCGCCACTGGAAGCGGCTGGTGAAGTCGCCCCGCGTCACGTGCGCGTAGAGATAGTCGAGCAGCGGGTTGCTCTCCTCGACGCTCCAGCCTTCGAAGTGAAGCGTGAAGTCCGGATTGACGTAGAGCGCCTCGCGGCCGCTCAGCGGATGGCGGATCACCACAGGATGCAGCACGTCGCCGACCTGGTCGGCATTGTGGAAGACGTGGTCGCTGCCGCTGGCCTTGCGCGCTGCAGCACCGAATCGGTGCGCCGAGGAGTGCACGGCATTGAGCCCGCGCAGCGTCCGCTTCAGGCCCTCCGAGAGCGTCTCGAAGGCGCGGTACACGTTTGAGAACAGCGTATCGCCACCCTTGGAGGGCAGCTCGCGCGCGACCAGAATCGAGCCCATGGCGGGGATCTGGTCGTAGGTGTGATCGGTATGCCAGCGCTCGCCGATGTTCTTCTGCTGCTGCGGCTCCTTGCGCACCTCGGCGATCTGCGGGTAGCCGGCCACCGGCGTGAAGTAGCGGTTAATGTCGATCTGGCCCCAGCGCTGCGCGAATTCGATGTGTTGCTCGGGCGTCAGCGCCTGGTCGCGGAAGAAGATCACGCCGTGCTCGACGAAAGCGCGTTGCACGTCGTCCCACTGGCGATTGCTCATCGACTTGAGATCGAGCCCCAACACCTCGGCGCCGCAGCCGCCCTCGAGTTCTCGAACCTGAACCGTCTCGTATGTCATGGGCCAACCTCCGGTTCCGAGCTTATCGCGCCTGCACCCCGAGCAACAACAGCGCTACGGAAAGCGTGAAGACGCTGGCGGCGGTCGAGATCACCACGGCGTTGGTCGCGCGCGCGACCCCGATCCCGTACATCTGGGCGATCAGGTAGACGTTGGCGCCGGCCGGCATGGCCGCGTTCAGGGTCGCCACGGTGAGCCACAGCGGATCGAGCGGGAAGACGCAGCGGCCGATCGTCCAGACCAGCACCGGCAGCAGGGCCAGCTTGAAGAACGAGGCCACCGCCGCCGACTGCCAGTGGCCCTTCAGGCCGACATGGGCGAGCGAGGCGCCGACCATGATCAGGCCGCAGGGCGGCGCCGCCGCCGCAAGCGCCTGCAGGATGCGGTCGATCACCGCCGGCGTCGCGATCCCGGGAACGTGCGTCGTGATTTCGCCCCACAGGAGGCCCGCGAAGATCGCCGGGATCACCGGGTGTTTCAGCATGGAGAGCGCCGCACCGCCCAGCCGCTTCAGCAGATTGCTGCGCCGCCCGGCCGCCCCGTCGATCTCCATCAGGAAGCAGGTGAAGGTGAGCAGGATCAGCGAATGCACACTGATGATCATCAGCAGCGGCACCAGCCCCTGCTCGCCGAAACCGTAGCTGACGAACGGGATGCCGATGCCGACGCCGTTGGAGAAGGAGCCGCTGAGCGCAAACATGGCGCGGTCGCCCAGCCGCAGCCCCTGCATCCGGCCGACCATCATCAGCGCGCCGTAGAGCACCGCCACGCCGCTGAAAAAGGCGAGCAGAATCTGCGGCTCGAGCGACTCCACACGCACCTTGGCCATGGAGCGGAAGAGCAGCGCGGGAAACAGCACGTAGAAGGTAACGGCGGTGAAGCCGCGCAAGCCCTCCGGACTGAGGAGCTTGCTGCGGCCGATCAACCAGCCGACCATCACCATGCCGAACACCGGCACGATGATGTCGACGATTGCACTCATGCGCTGGGAGCGCGCCAGCGCATGTGAATGCGCTAAGCCGCCATCGCGAGGTTGCTGTAGCGCGTCAGGTGATGCTGCTGGTTGCCGAACATCAGGTCGATCATCGTCAGCCGCTTGAAGTAGTGGCTGACCGCCATCTCGTCCGTGACGCCCATGCCGCCGTGCATCTGCACAGCGCTCTGGCCGCAGAACTTGCCCGACTTGCCGATCTGGACCTTGGCGCCCGAGGCGGCCTTGGCGCGCACCGTCGGGTCCTTGTCGTCGATCTTGAGCGAGGCCATCAGGGTCATCGAACGCGCTTCCTGCGCGTTGGTGAAGCAGTCGACCATGCGATGCTGCAGCACCTGGAACTTGCCGATCGCCACGCCGAACTGCTTGCGGGTCTTGATGTATTCGAGCGTGGCCGCATTGATCGCATCCATGCAGCCGGTGGCCTCGGCGCAGAGCGCGACGATGGCGCGGTCGACCGCCTCTTCGACGGTCGGGAAGGCGTCATCGACCTTGCCCAGCACCGCGTCGGCGCCGACCGAGACCTTGTCGAAGGTCAGTTCGGAGGCGCGCAGCGCATCTTGGGTCGGATAGTCGCGACGCGACAGGCCCTTGGCCTTGGCGTCGACCACGAAAAGCGTCAGGCCCTTGGGCTCGCGGGCCGAACCGGCGGTGCGGGCCAGCACGATGATGTTGTCGGCCGAGGCGGCGTTGTAGACCACGCCCTTGTGGCCCGAGAGCGACCAGCCGTTGCCTTCCTTGGTCGCCTTGAGCGACACGTCGGCCAGGTTGTAGCGGCTCTGGCGCTCCAGCCAGGCGAAGGCGAACTGCTTCTTGCCCTCGATCATCGGCGCCAGCAGCGCCTCCTTCTGGGCCGCCGAGCCGGCGCGGGCGATCATGCCGCCGCCCAGCACCACCGTCGGCAGGAACGGCTCGAGGACCAGGCCTTTGCCGAACTGCTCCATGACGATCATGGTCTCGATCGGACCGCCGCCGTAGCCGCCATCCTCTTCCGAGAAGGCCATGCCCAGCCAGCCCAGTTCGGCGAACTGCGCCCAGTTCTCGGGCAGCCAGCCACGCTCGGTCGCCACGATCTTGCGGCGGTTCTCGAACGTGTACTTCTCGCGGGCGAAGCGCTCGGCCGATTCCTGCAGCTGCTTCTGTTCGTCGGAAAGGGACAGATCCATGTTTCTCCTCCGGAATTCTTGATCGCGGTTATAGCCCCCGTCAGAGGCCCAGCACCATCTTCGAGACGATGTTCTTCTGAATCTCCGTGCTGCCGCCGTAGATGCTGGTCTTGCGCATGTTGAAATAGCGCGGCGCGGCCGGCGGGGCGTGGTCGGGTCCGATCGGCGTCTCGTTCGTGTCGTGGAACAGCATGCCGG
>CAIYWM010000713.1 GCA_903929895.1 uncultured Alphaproteobacteria bacterium | reverse complement strand
TCCCCTGGGGATGACGATGAGCCGGAAATCCTCTCTTCCTCAAGACGCTAAATCCGTATCAGTGGTCCTGACGCCGGACACTTGTCTAACTTTGAGTGTCTAACTTAGTCTCGATTCGAGACAATCAGTCGCTAACTCATTGAAAACGAATGGTGCCCAGGGGCGACCTGCAAGAAGCACGAGAATTCAAAGCCTTGCAGCGAGAGGGCCGGGAAGTAAACGGCCCTCAAGCCTCGGCCATCATCCATGCTTTGTCGCGACCTTCTTCTTCGGCAGCGGGCGTGGCCGCCGTGGCAACATTTTTCCGGTGGCCATTTGCCCAATGTGGCCCGCGACCTTGGCGATGTAATCCACCGACACGCTCGGCGGCACCTCTCCGCCCTTCAGATGTCGCGAGACATATGCCGCGCTCGAGCCCTTGAGGCCCACATGGTTGGTGACGATGTACGCGACAGATTCGGCTTCGATCTCAGCCGTTCGCCTGTCGAGATTAAGCCGGCCGGGCCACCATTGATCCCAATCCGTGCCGAGGTGACCAAGAAGAATGTGAGCAAGTTCGTGGCAGAGCACGCCGAACCGGCTCGGATCATCCAACCCGTCGTGGATTGCAATGCGCATTTTCCATTGACCCGAGTCCCGATCCAATGTGGCGATGCCGCCATTGGTGCTGGAGAGCGTCGAGGAAGGGCGGGCCTACGTCTTCGTCGAGGTAGAACACGCCAACTCGGAAGTCGTCGGCATTCATGCATCGCGGTCGGCCAATCGCTTCGAGGTGTTGGAGCCGGTGCGTCAGGGCGTACATCGATGCTTCGGAGCCATCGCACCCGGTGTGGCGCACGGATTGAAGCTGCGCCACGACCACGGCTCAAACTACATGTCCGTCGATTTCCAGGACGAGATCGAATGTCTGGGTATCGAAGCTTCGCCCTCTTTTGTGCGAGAGCCAGAGGGCAACGGCGTCGCCGAACGCTTCATACGTACCCTGAAGGAGAACCTGCTGTGGGTCCGCACGTTCGACACCAAGCCCTAGTTCAAATCGGGCTCGATACCCCCAGTACCACAGCCCGAGCTGGAAACGCATGTGAGATACGTACCGCCACCAAATCGATCGAGAGCCTCGTCGCTTAAGTCGTCAGTAAAATCTACGCATTCCGGCTCGCTAACTATTTTCGAATTGCTCATGTTGACCTCTAAACTGCACGTTAAATTTTTTTCATAGCGACTTTACTTCTGTGCTTCAACTGATTTGCCATCCTGCTATCGCGTCGGCGAGCTTGGTCTTCTGGCTGATGAGTTGAAGCTTGGCGCGGAGCCACGGCTCGAGCGCTTCGACCAGCGGCCGGGTGCGCTGCTGGCGGACCCGGTGACGCTCCTCGGCGGAACGGCCGCGGATCTCGGCCTCGATGCGGTAGAGTTCGGCGATGCGCGTCAGCGCCTCGGTGGCGATCGGCGCGGGGCCGGGTGTAGCGAGTTCGTGGAAGTGCCGGCGCACGTGGCTCCAGCAGAAGGCGAGCTGCACGTCGCCCTGCCTGGCCAGCGCCTTGTAGCCGCTGTAGCCATCCACCTGCAGGATGCCCTTGAAGCCGGCGAGATGCGCGATCGGCCGCTCGGCCTTGCGATCTGGCGCATAGACATAGACCACGCCGGGCGGATCGGTGCCGCCCCAGGGCCGGTCGTCCCGGGCATAGGCGAAGAGCTGGCCGGTCTTGGTCCGGCCTCGTCCTGGATCGAGCACCGGCGCCGTCGTCTCGTCGGCGAACAGCTTCGGCGAGGCCTTGAGCCTGTCCAACAGCCGCTCGTGCACGGGCCGCAGCAGGAAGGCCGCGCGCCCGACCCAATCGGCCAGGGTCGATCGATCCAGGGCAATGCCTTGCCGGGCATAGATCTGGGCCTGTCGATAGAGTGGAAGATGGTCGGCGAACTTCGAGACCAGCACCTGGGCGACGGTCGCCTCGGTGGGCAATCCGCCTTCGATCAGGCGCGCTGGCGCCGGCGCCTGCACGACCACGTCCGTGCATGCGCGGCACGCATATTTAGGACGGCGTACGACCAGCACCCGGAACTGCGCCGGCACGATGTCGAGGCGCTCCGAGACGTCCTCGCCGATGCGGTGCAGTGTCCCCGTGCAGCACGGGCACACCATGCTCGTTACATCGACCACCCTCTCGATGCGCGGCAGGTGCGCCGGCAGCGCGCCGCGGTTGGTCCGACGTCGTGCTGCACGCGCCTTGCGCTCGGGTGGGTTCTTCTCCTCCGACGCCGCCTGGCCCGACGCCGCTTCCTGCTCGGCATCCTCCAGCGCAAGCTGCAGCTGAGCTTCGGGCAGGCTCTCGGCCCGCCGCCCGAAGCGGTGACGCTGGAACTCCCGGATGATCTGGCGCAGCCGCTCGCTCTCGATCCGCTCGGCGATCAGCATCGCCTTGAGCAGGCCGGCATCGTCGGGAAGAGCATCGGCAGGCGTGATCACGCGGCAAGTGAATCACAACCGCCCGCAACTTGCGACCGCTTTAGCGCGCCGCGATCAACTCGCTGCCGTCGGCACGTCAGTGTGCCGGGGCTCGTGAACGCGCCGCCAGTCGAGCCCCTCGAGCAACGCCTGCAGTTCGGCCGCGCTCAGCCGCAGGACCGCGTCCTGTACGCCGGGCCAGCGGAACTTGCCGTCCTCCAGACACTTGGCCACCAGCACCATGCCCGTGCCATCCCAGAAAATCAGCTTCACCCGATCGGCACGCTTGGCCCGGAACACGTAGACCGTCCCGCAGAACGGGTCGGCCCCTATCGCCTCGCGCACCAGGGCCGCCAGCCCCTCCATGCCCTTGCGGAAGTCGACCGGCTTGGTCGCCACCATGACGCGGACCGTCCCTGTCGGGCCGATCACGAGGTCGCCTTCAACGCCCGAATCACCGCCGATACGATCGAGGCCTTGGCGCCGTCGCCGATCCGCATCCTCACGCCGCCGATGTCGAGTTCGATCGCTGCCATACCTGCAGCTTGCTGCCGTCGCAGTCGAGGCGTCGATGCCGCCTCCACTATTGCCGGGATGAAGCGCGGCCCCGCTTCATCGCTCCGCTGGCGCGCCTCGCGGCGCCAGGCGAACACCTGCTGCGGTGTCAGCGCATGTCGGCGTGCAACCACCGACACCGACGCTCCCGGCTCCAGCGTCTCCTCGACGATCCGCGCCTTGTCATCCACCGTCCAACGACGGCGCCCGCCGGCACCGGTGATCACCTCGATGCGACGGACCTGGTGCTCAAGCTCAAGTGTAGGTTCAAGTCTAGACACAAGCCGATCCCAATCTCACTGCAGGATCAGCACCATCACAGATCGACAACCCGACAAAAAGGCGGCCTCAGAACACCGCTTACGACCCAGCGGGAGCCGGCAGCACTGTCGCTGAACGATCTGGTCACGGTCGCCGACTTGCCGCGGCCGGAGCAGGCAGAGGTCGTGTTCGGCCAATGATATGCCGGCTTGCGCATGTTTACCCTTGTCCGAACGCACAGCGCAGGAAACATTGCTTGGGTTGGGACAGCCGGCGTGCCCGTGGAGTATGCGCCGTGCGTGTTCCGATCAGATCGCCTTGGCGGCGTTGAACTGCTGTTCGTAGTGGGCCCGCACCTTGGCCGCGTCGAAGTCGAGGAACGTGCCGCCGCTCTCGAAATGCTGGATGAACACGCGGCCCGTCGCGTAGCACGACGCCGCTGCCAGCGC
>CAIYWM010000712.1 GCA_903929895.1 uncultured Alphaproteobacteria bacterium | reverse complement strand
TTCCAGACGTATTCGACGTTGTCGGCGCCCAGCGCCTGCTCGACCGCGGCGCGGTTGGCGCCGAGCTTCTGCACCGTCATCTCGACCACGGCCGGCTTGTTGGCCGACATGAACTCGACGGCCTGGCGGTGGGTCTTCAGCATGGTCCGGATCATGTCCGGGTTCTTGGCGACCGTCTCCTCGTTGGTGCCGATGATCATGTTGAGGCCGCCCATGGCGGTGCCGTAGGGATACTCGACGAGCTGGCCGACGCCGGACGTGATGGACAGGGCCGGGGCCGGCTCGGCGCCGACATAGGCATCGATGTCGCCGCGCGCGAGCATCGCCGGCATCTCGCCGAACGGGACGCGGACCGACGTGATGTCCTTCGGCGTGAGACCCTCCATGCGCATGCGCTCGAAGATGAAGACTTCCTGGGTCGAGCCCGGCCAGATGCCGACCTTCTTGCCCTTGAGATCCTTGATCGTCTTCACGTCGGAGCCGGCCTTGGAGATCACGCCCATGCCCCGGTTGGACATCGCGCCCACGACGACCACAGGCTCGCCGGCGGCGGCGCCCAGGATGCCGGCGGCGATGCCGAACGTGCCGAGGTCGACTGACTTGGTGACCACGGCGTTCTTGCAGTCAGTCGGGCTGTCGAAGGTGATGATCTCGATCTTCAGGCCGGGAGGCGCGAACTGCGCGTAGAAGTGCGGCGGCATCGAATGAACGAGGCGCAGAGCGCCCATCTTGACCGTCTGCCCGCCTTGCGCGCGCAGAATGGACGGCGCGGCCAGGGTTCCCACGGCAGCAAGGCTGGCCCCGGCCAGCAGACGACGACGATTGATCATTAAAATGCCTCCCAAGCAGTTCCCTTGGAAGGCAACAAGCGTGCCAAGTCTGAAGTTCCTCTCCGCCCGCGCGGCGGGGGAGAGGCTAGGAGAGGTGGGTCATGCTGGCCGTGGCGCTCTGACTATTCATCCGGCCCGTGACCACCTCACCTACCCATTGCTTCGCAATGGGTCCCTTCCTCTCCCCCACTGCGTGGCGGAGAGGACATATGAGAACGGCTGGCCCTTAGAACCCGACCGCGGCGCCGTCGCGACGGCTCTCGGAGGCACCCAGGTAGGGGCCGCCGTCAGGGAAACGCCAGATGATCTGGCTCGATCCGAAGGCGAAGCTCGGCCAGCCCGTGCGCGTGATCTTGTGGCCGCGCTCCTCGAGGCCGGTGGCCGTGGCCGCCGGGAAGTGATCCTCGGTCCAGACCGTGCCGTCGGTCTCGTGCACGCGCCAGCGGCCGGCGTCGATCGCGGCCTGCGGGTTCTGGCCGTAGTCGACGATGCGCGATAAGACCTGCATGTGACCCTGGGGCTGCATGGCGCCGCCCATCAGGCCGAAGGTCGCGACCGGCTTTCCGTCCTTGGTGATGAAGGCCGGGATGATCGTATGGAACGGCCGCTTCTTGGGGCCGACCTCGTTGGGATGGCCCTTCTTGGTGACGAAGCCGGTGGCGCGGTTCTGGAGCGCGATGCCGGTGCCGGGAACCACGACGCCCGAGCCGAAGCCCGTGTAGTTCGACTGGATCAGCGACACCATCATGCCGGACTCGTCGGCGGTGCCGAGATAGATCGTGCCGCTCTCCTTGGGCGTGCCGGGACCGAAATCCTGCGCCTTCTTGGGATTGATCAGCTTGGCGCGGCTCTTCAGGTAGCCCTTGTCGAGCATCTGCGCCGGCGTCACTTCCATGAAGCGCGGGTCGGCCACGTAGCGATAGATGTCGGCGAAGGCGAGCTTCATCGCCTCGATGCGCAGAT
>CAIYWM010000711.1 GCA_903929895.1 uncultured Alphaproteobacteria bacterium | reverse complement strand
GCGATCTCGAGGCGAAAGGCGTCACGCTGCGCGCCCATCACATTTCGGAGTCTGCGGCCAATCCCATCGGCGGACTGAAGCAAGGCTCAGCCTATACAGAGCAGGTCGACGCGGGCGCCGACTTCGATCTCGAGAAGCTGATCGGCTGGCCCAAGGCCAAGCTCCACGTGACGTTCACCCAGCGCGCAGGCCAGAGCCTGGCGGCCAACACGATCGGCAGCTACATCTCCGTGCAGGAAATATACGGCGCGGGACAGAACGTCCGGCTGGCCCAACTGTCCTATGAGCAGCTGCTGCTCGAGGATCGCCTTCGCGTCAAGCTCGGCTGGCTGCACGCCTCGGACGACTTCGCGACCTCACCGATCTACTGCTACTTCCAGAACAACGGCTTTTGCGGACAGATCGCCATCGTCGTGAACAGCGGCTTTACCATCTACCCGACGGGCAGCTGGGGCGGCATGGCGAAGGTCAGCCTCTCCGACGAGGTCTACTTTCAGACGGGCGTCTATGAGGTGAACCCGACGCTGGCGGCACCGGCCAACGGCTTCAAGCTCGGCATCTCCGGTGCCACCGGCGTCATCATGCCGGCCCAGCTGGGCTGGCAGCCGCGCGTCGGGGCCGCGGGGCTGAAGGGCCATTACAGGATCGGCGGATACTACGATACATCCAACGTGCCGTACCTGGGATCGCCGCCCGGCGGCCCGCAGGCCATGGCCCGTGGCCGCTGGGGCTTCTATGTCCAGGCCGACCAGATGATCCACCGCACGGCGCCCGGCAGCGACCGCGGACTGACGGCCTTCGCCGTGATCGCCTACGGCGCCCCCGGCACGGCGATGCTCGAGTACATCGGGCAGCTCGGGCTTCTCCAGAGAGGAACCTTTGCCAGCCGCGACGACGATACGATCGGCCTGGCGATCAGCTACAGCAAGGTCAGCAGCACACTGGTCGCGGCGCAGAACGCTGCAAACGCCGTGGCGCCGGGCTCGGTCGGCGTCCAGTCCGCCGAGACGACCATCGAGCTCAACTATCGAGCCCAGCTCACACCGTGGTTCTCGCTGATGCCGAACGTTCAGTATGTGATGCGGCCAAATGGCGTAACGACCATTGCCAATGCCTTCGTATTGGGCCTCCAACTCAAACTGACGTTTTGAGCGGAGAGCCAGCCCGCCTTCAGTTCACGCCGTACTTCGTGAATTCGTTCGAGATGTTGGGCTGGATGCCGCTCGCGGTCGACATGTCGGCAATGCCGGCCGGCCCCTGTCCGTTGCGCGCGCGTGCGAGGCCGCGTCCGTAGAGGGCGCGTGCGCGATCCGGATCAACCTTGAGCGAGGCGTTGTACTGGGCGATCGCCCTGTCCCACTGCTTCCGCTTAAGATAGATGAGCCCGATATTGTCGTGTGCATAGGGATCGTCGGGCACCAGCTTGAGGACCTCGTTGCAGTCGGCGAGCGCGGCGTCGAGGTTCGCCCCCATCACGGCCCGCGTCAGGCACCTGTTGTTCAGGGCCGGCGTCAACTTCGGGTCGATCTTCAGTGCATCGTCATAGTCCGATATCGCCTTGCCGTATTCGGACTTGTTGAAATAGGCAATGCCGCGGTTGAGGTACAGGTTTGGATCGCGCGGCCTCAGACGGATCGCGTTGTTCAGATCGTCGATCGCGTCATCGTATTCACCGAGGTTGCTGTAGAGATTGGCGCGGCTGGCGTAGATGCGCGGGTTCTTCAGGTCGCTGCGCAGTGCCTCGCTGTAGTCCTCGATCGCGCGGCCGGCATCGCCTCGGAAAGCCATGACCTGTGCGCGATAGTACAGCGCGGTGGGATTGCCGGGTGACAAGCGCAGCGCGTCTTCGATGTCGGAGAGCGCCCGCGGGAAGTCCTTCTTGAGCCCGTAGGCGAAGCCGCGCTGGATCAGCCCGTTGATGTCGTCGGGACTGATCTTCAGCGCCGCGTCGAAATCCTTGATCGCCTCGTCGATCCTGTCCTTGAAGATCAGCGACATGCCGCGGTTGATGTAGGCCAGTGGCTCCTTGGGATCGATCTTGATGGAAGACGTGTAGTCCGAGATTGCGTTGTCGTAGTCGTCGACGCGGTGGTACGCGGCGCCGCGCTCGAAATAGGCGAAGGCCATGCCCGGCGCGAGCTTGATGGCGCGGTCGAGGTCGGCAACGGCCTCCTTCGTCTTGTCCATCTTGAGATAGGCCGCACCGCGGCCGAGATAGGCGCGCGGTTCGTTCTCGTTGATCTCCAGCGCCGCTTCGAAGTTCTTCACGGCGGCCTCGTATTCCTGTTTGTCGATCAGGGCCATACCGCGCTGGTAGTAGGCATTGGCCACCTGGTCTGCAGTCTGGGCAGCCGCGGGATCCTTCT
>CAIYWM010000710.1 GCA_903929895.1 uncultured Alphaproteobacteria bacterium | reverse complement strand
TTGGGATGAATGAACACCGTAAGTTCGCCGCGGTTCAGGGTCAGCCATGACATGACCGGGAGGAACTGTTCGTTCTTCAGGGCGACCTGGTAGCTGAAGCGCGGATGCGGCCCGACCGGCTTCTCATGGAAGCGGCCCATCTCGATGGGGAAGGTCTTCTCGATACGCTCGCGCAACGCCCACGCCGCGTCGCGCGAGGCGTCGTCGAAATAGACGTGCGCGTGCCAGTCCTTGATTTGGTCAGTGTTCATGACGTTCACCATAATGCGCTTCACAACCCGCCTGTCGGAACCCAGAGCCGTTCCCCGAGCGGAGCAGGCTTGCTAGGGTCGGACATCATGAACTTCGATTTCTCCGACGACCAGAAGCTGCTCAAGGAGCAGGTTCGCAAATTCCTCGCCGACAAGTGCCCCACCAAAGTGGTGCGGCGCGTGCTCGACGGCAACGAAACCCATGCGGACGATGTCTGGAAAGGCCTCGTCGATCTCGGCGTGCCGGCCCTCGGCATTCCCGAAGAGTATGGCGGCATGGGACTGTCGCCGCTCGAAGTCTGCGTCGCCGCCGAGGAGATCGGCCGCGCCGCGGCGCCGGTGCCGTTCGACAGCTCGGTCGTGCTGGCGACCGAAGCGCTGAAGCTCGCGGGCTCCGACGCGCAGAAGAAGAAATGGCTGCCCGAGCTCGCGTCGGGCAAGGCGATCGGCACGCTGGCCATCGCCGAGGGCGCGCAGCCGCCGAAGCCGCGGAACATCCGCACGACGTTCGGCGGCGGCCGTCTCAACGGCAAGAAGCTGCCGGTGACCGACGGCGAGGCCGCGACCTTCGCCATCGTGCTCGCCAATACCGGCGGCTCGGGCGATCGCGCCGTATCGCTGGTCCTCGTCGATCTCACGCAAGCAGGCGTTACGAAGAAGCGCATCGAGACGATCGATCCGGCGCGCAAGCACGCCGAACTCACGTTCGGCGACGCCACTGCCGAGCTGCTGGGCGCCGAGGGCGAGGGCTGGCGCCTGCTCGAGCGGCTCTACGATGCGGCGGCGGTCTACTTCGCGTTCGCCCAGGTGGGCGGCGCCGAAGCGGCGATGTGGATGGCGCGCGACTATGCGCTGCAGCGTCAGGCCTTCGGCCGTGCGATCGGTTCCTACCAGGCGATCAAGCACAAGCTGGCGGACTGCTACGTGAAGCTCGAGCTGGCGCGCTCCAACGCCTACTACGGTGCGATGATGCTGACCGAGGGCGGCGCCGACCTGCCGCTGGCGGCGGCGGCAGCGCGCATTGCCGCGACCGACGCCTACGACTTCGCGGCCAAGGAGAACATCCAGACCCATGGCGGCATCGGCTTCACCTGGGAGGCCGACACTCAGTTCCACTATCGCCGCTCGCGCCTGCTGGCCCTGTCGATCGGCGGTCCGATGGCGTGGAAGGACAAGCTGGTGACCCGTCTCGAACAGAAGAACGCGGCCTAGGAGGGAACGATGGATTTCAACGACACCCAGGAAGAAGCCGCCTTCCGCCAGGAAGTGCGCAGCTGGCTCGACGCCAACGCCACGCGCAAGAGCGACGACACGCAGAGCAACCGCGCGCGCAACGACGATCCCGGTCTGCTGCAGAAAGCCAAGGAGTGGCAGGACAAGAAAGCCAAGGCCGGCTACGCGCGCATGACCTGGCCCAAGGAGTTCGGTGGCCGTGGCGCTTCGCCGATCCTGCAGGTCATCTATCAGCAGGAAGAAGCGAACTACCTGGTCCCGCTGGGCTTCTTCGACATCGGGCTGGGCATGTGCATCCCGACGATGATGGTCTATGCCACGCCCGAGCAGCTGCAGCGCTACGTGAAGCCCGCGCTGCACGGCCAGGAGATCTGGTGCCAGCTCTTCTCCGAGCCGGCGGCCGGTTCCGACGTGGCGGGCATCCGCACCAAGGCCGAGCGCGACGGCGACGACTGGATCATCAACGGCCAGAAGGTCTGGACGTCGGGCGCGCACTATTGCGACTACGGCATCGTGATCACGCGCACCGATCCGAATGTCCCCAAGCACGCCGGTCTCACCATGTTCTTCCTCGACATGAAGACGCCGGGCGTCGAGGTCCGTCCGATCAAGCAGATGTCGGGCGGCGCCAACTTCAACGAGGTGTTCTTCACCAACGTCCGCATTCCCGACAGCCAGCGCCTGGGCAAGGTGGGCGAGGGCTGGAAGGCCGCGCTCACCACGCTGATGAACGAGCGTCTCGCCGTCGGCCTGCCGTCGGGCGGCCTCGACATCGACGAGCTGATGGAGCTGGCGCGCGAGACCGAGCTGGAAGACGGCGCGGCGATCCGCAACCAGCAGGTCCGCTCGAAGATCGCCGAATGGTACGTGCAGCAGCAGGGCCTCAAGCTCACGCGCTATCGCACGCTGACCGCCCTCTCGAAGGGCCAGACGCCGGGTCCGGAATCCTCGATCATCAAGATCGTGGCCGCGCCCAAGATGCAGGACATGGGCGCCTTCGCGATGGAACTGATGGGCCATGCCGGCATCATGAAGGAGGACGTGCCCTTCGCGGCCGGCTTCCAGGCGCAATGGATCGGCGGTGCCGGCTTCCGCATCGCTGGCGGCACCGACGAAATCCTGCGGAACATCGTGGCGGAGCGTGTGCTGGGATTGCCGGCCGACATCCGGGTCGACAAAGACGTTCCGTTCAATCAGCTCGGGAAGAAGTAGGGCCTCATTTCCTCCCCTTCGCGGATGCCGCGAAGGGGAGGTGCCCTCGTCTTACGAGGGCGGAGGGGTCAGGGCGTCCGCAAGAATATCCTTATCTATTCTGCTCGGTGCGGGCTCTCGCGCTTGATTACAAGCGCTGCCGCCCGCCGCTCTCAAACAACGTTAACGTTGTTTGAGAGCCCACTCCGTATACTTCTTCGCCTGCGCCTGCGTGTCGGCGTAGTACTTCGCGTACTCCGCGCCGACCATCGGCTTCAACGCAAGCCCGACCGCGTCCATCTTCTGCAGCATCTCCGGCGAATTGATCGCCTTCAGGAAGGCGGTCTCGATCACCTTCACGATGTCGGCCGGCGTGCCCTTGGGCGCGCCGACGCCGCGTGTTGAGGAGGAGATGATCGTCGGCATGCCCAGCTCCTTGGTGCAGGGCACCTGGGGCAGGAACTTCGAGCGCTCGCTGTCGGTGACGGCCAGGCCGCGCACCTCGCCGGACTGCACGCGCTTGAAGACGCCGCCGACATTGTCGAAGGCACAGTCGACATGCCCGCCGAGCACGCCGGTGATCTGCTGCGCCCCGCCGTCGAAATGGACGATGCGGAACTCGCACTTGGCGACCTCCTGGACCATCAGGATGGCGAGATGGTCGTCGCTCAGGATGCCGGTGGTACAGGCGCTGATCTTGCCGGGGTTCTTGCGCGCCGCCTCCGTCAGGTCCGCCAGCGTCTTGTAGGGGCTGTCGCCCTTCACCCAGATCAGGCCGGGATCGAGCACCTGGTTGATGATCGGAA
>CAIYWM010000709.1 GCA_903929895.1 uncultured Alphaproteobacteria bacterium | reverse complement strand
CGCCACCGAACGCCCCGGCTCCGTCGGCGCGGCGGTCACGCGCAACGTGCTGGCCGGCGGTTTCCAGGGCCAGATCCACCTCGTCAACCGCAAGGGCGGCACGATCGCGGGCCGCACGGCCTTCCGCAAGGTTTCGGACCTGCCCGAGCCGGCGGATCTTGCCGTGATCATGACTCCAGCCGCTACGATTCCGGGCTTGATCATCGCGTTGGGCGAGGCTGGCACGCGCGTCGCCGTGGTGATCAGCGCCGGCCCCGGCAGCGGTCCGGATGCCGCCTCGGTCAATGCGCTGTGGCGGCAGCGGCTGCTGCGCGCGGCCCAGCCCTACCTGCTGCGCATCATCGGACCGAACTGCATCGGCTACGCTGCCCCTGGGCTCGGGCTCAACGCGAGCTTCGGCCCGACACGGTTCAAGGCCGGACGCATCGCCGCGGTCGCCCAATCGGGCGCCGTGCTGGCGGGCCTCGCCGACTGGGGCGTGGCCCAGGGCATCGGCTTCTCGCACCTGATCTCGATGGGCGACATGGCCGATGTCGATTTTGGCGACGTGCTCGACATGCTGGCGCGCGATTCCGATACGCGTGCGGTGCTGATGTATGTCGAGGGCATCACCCAGGCGCGCAAGTTCATGTCGGCGGCGCGCGGCGTGGCGCGCATCAAGCCGGTGATAGTGCTGAAGGGCGGCCGCCATGCCGCAGCCGCCCAGGCGACGGCCTCGCATACGGGCTCCATGGCGGGATCGGCCGCCGTCTATGACGCCGCTTTCGCGCGCGCGGGCCTCGTGCGCGTGCTGGGCCTCGGCGAGCTGTTCGATGCGGCCGAGACGCTGGGCCACAGCATCGCCCCGCGCACCGAGCGGCTGGCGATCCTCACCAACGGCGGGGGCGTCGGCATCATCGCCACCGACCTGCTGATCGACGAAGGCGGTGAGCTCGCCAACCTGCTGCCGGCCACCATCGCGCGGCTCGACAAGCAGATGTCGATGAGATGGTCGCGCGCCAACCCGGTCGACATCGTGGGCGATGCCGACGGGCCGCGCTATGCCGCTGCCCTCGATGGACTCGCCGACGATCGCGGCGTCGGCGCGGTGCTGGCCATGAACGTGCCGACGTCGCTCACCTCGTCGGTCGAGGCGGCCCGCGCCATCACGGGCGCCGCCGGGCGCACGGTCGTGCCGGTGATCGGCTGCTGGATCGGCGGGCGCGAGGCCCAGGCCGGCCGCGACGTACTGCACGATGCCGGCATTCCCGCCTACGACACGCCGCTGCGCGCCGTCCGCGGCTTCATGCATATCGTCGAGTATCGCCGTGGCCAGCGCGCGCTGCAGCGCACGCCGCCGTCGGTGCCGGAGCTGCGCTCCGACACCGCGCTCGTGCGCTCGATCGTCCAGGCGGCGCTGGCCGAGAAGCGCAAGGTGCTCACCGAGCCGGAAGCCAAGCGGGTGCTGGCGGCCTACGGCATCCCCGTCGTGCCGACGGAGATCGCGCGGGACGCCGCCGAGGCCGCCGCCATCGCGGTGCGCATCGGATTTCCCGTCGCGGTGAAGCTGCTGTCGCGCGACATCACCCACAAGAGCGATGTCGGCGGGGTTTCGCTTGACCTGGTCTCCGAGCAGGCGGTGCTCGACGCCGTCCGCGAGATGACCGGCAAGGTCCTGGTGCTGGCCAACAAGGCCAGGATCGACGGCTTCGTGGTGCAGCCCATGGTTCGCCGCCCGCATGCCGTGGAGCTGATCCTGGGCGCCGCCGAGGATCCCGTGTTCGGACCGATCCTGCTGGTCGGCCATGGCGGTGTGGCCGCCGAGGTGATCGACGACAAGGCGCTGGCCTTGCCGCCGCTCGATCCCGTGCTGGCGGAGGATGCGCTGAGCCGCACCCGGGTCGATCGCCTGCTGCGCGGCTATCGCGACCGCGCCCCGGCCGACCGGGAGGCTGTGGGCGCGGCCATGGTGCGCCTGTCGCAGCTCATCGCCGATGTCGGCGAGATCGCCGAACTCGATATCAATCCGCTGCTGGCCGACGCCGACGGCGTGATCGCGCTCGATGCGCGCATCGTGGTGAACCATCAGAAGAAGGGGCAGGAGCGGGCGGCCCGCTTCGCCATCCGGCCCTATCCGGTGGAACTCGAGGCCGAGATCGAACATGGCGGAGAGAAGCTGCATATCCGGCCGATACGGCCCGATGACGAACCCATGCTGCAGGCCTTCACGCGGCGGCTGACACCCGAGGACGTACGCATGCGTTTCTTCGGGCCGATGCGGGAACTCAGCCACGAACTCGCGGCCCGGCTGACGCAGATCGACTACGACCGCGAGATGGCGTTCGTGCTGCTCGATGGAAACGAGATGGTCGGTGTCGGACGACTCGTCGCCGATCCCGATTTCCAGCAGGCCGAGTTCGCGCTCACCGTTGCGTCCGATCGCCAGGGCCGTGGCTATGGCGAACTGCTGCTGCGGCACGTGCTGCACTACGGCAAGTCGCGCGGCATCAAGCGTGTCGTCGGCCATGTGCTGCGCGAGAACAGCAGGATGCTCGACCTCGCCAAGCAGGTCGGCTTCCGCCGCGAAAGTGGCCGCTCGGGCGAGCCGGACATCCGGGTGGTGAAGTCGCTCGCCGGTCTGAATTGAGGCAAAATAGTGGCCCACGCCAAGAGGTTAGGGCATAACTCTCAGATGGCGTCGAGGAAGAACAGAAGCGGGAAGACGAACAGAAGGAGTCCGAAGCGGCCGCCTGGCCTGGCGGATCGCCTTCGCGCCCGTTTCGCGGGGCTTTCGGCGTGGATCGCCACGCATCGCTGGTCCTCGATCGTCATCGCCGTCGTCCTGATGTTCGTTGGCAGTGTGTTCGGCGGGTACTGGATCGCCGAGCGACTGGACCTGCGCGGCAGCGAGAACGTGGCGCGCGACACGCTGGAGGACATGAAGCGCAGCGCCGCGGCGACAGGTCCGGCAGTTGCGCCGAGATACGCGCGCATCGAGGAACTGCCGG
>CAIYWM010000708.1 GCA_903929895.1 uncultured Alphaproteobacteria bacterium | reverse complement strand
CAGCGGCCGCCTAACCGATGCCTTCAAACGGCCATCTGGTCTGATATGGTCGTTTCGTCTCTCAACGGGGAACCGATGATGCTCCGGCACTCACTTCTTCTCGGCGTCGCGACGGTCGCGCTCGCCGGCACCGCCCACGCCCAGCAGCGCGGCGGCTCGCGCGACGACCTTCTGGACGCGCTGACGCGCCACATCCAGATCTGTAGCGAGATCACCGAAACCCAGGCACGCCTGTCCTGCTACGATCGCCTGCAGACCCAGGTCGGCGGCGTGCAGGCTCCGGCCACAGCACCCACGATGGCAGCCCCCGCCCCAGTGACCCCACCGACACCCACGCCGCTGCAGGCGACACCGCTTTCGCCAATGCCGAGCACGGGCTCCTCGATCAGCGCCGCCCCGCTGACGCCCCAGCCGCTGGGCGTGCCCGGCGGCGGCACGGCGACCCTGGGAAGCCCCCAGCCGCTCGGCACTCCCGCTCCGGCCCCCTACGATCCCAACGCGGCTTTCGATCCCAGCCGTTCCACTTACCGGCCGCCGGAGGCCATGGGGCCGAAGCCGCAGCCGCAGGCCCGCCGCAGCGGCCCTCGTCCAGTGCCGACCTTCGCGACGCCGCAGCCGCTGGTCACCATCGGCGCCAACAACCTGACCTACGGGCCCTCGCGCTACTGGCAGGTCACGATCGTGCTGAAGTCCAACATCCAGCGCCCGATCGATACGCAGGCGGTCTGCACCTTCATGAACGGCAGTAGCGCCCTCGAGGATGCCTACTACGGTCCGGTGACGATCCAGCCCGGCGAGCAGATCACGACCGAGTTGATCGGGCCACCGACCACGGCCTATGTCGACTCGACGAACTGCAGGCTGCTTAGCCCGTAGGACGCGGCGATGGTCTCGACCCTGATCCTGATGGCCGGCCCGTTCCTGATGGGCTACCTGATGGGCTCAATCCCGTTCGGGTTGTTGCTGACGCGCGCAGCCGGACTGGGCGACATCCGCAACGTCGGCTCGGGCAACATCGGCGCCACCAACGTGCTGCGCACAGGTCGAAAGGGCCTGGCTGCTGCTACGCTGCTCTTCGATGCGCTGAAGGGAGTCGCAGCCGTGCTGATTGCCGACCAGGTGGGGCAGCTTCCCGCCGTCGGCGCTGCCGCAGGCGCGGTACTGGGCCACATGTTCCCGGTGTGGCTGGGCTTCAAGGGCGGCAAGGGTGTCGCCACGACCCTCGGGGTCATGTGGGGCCTGTCGTGGCCGGTCGGCGCCATTGCCTGCGCCACCTGGCTGCTGGTCGCCGCGGTATTCCGCTACTCCTCGCTGGCTGCGCTCCTCAGCGTGGTGATCGCCGCCATCGGCTCATGGTTCCTGACCGATCCACGCGCCGCGATGCTGCTTACGCTGCTCGTTCCGCTGGTGTGGGTGCGCCACCACGAGAACATCGCGCGCCTTCTCAACGGGACGGAACCCAGGATAGGCTAGGGCAAAAAGCAGGCGGCCTGACCTCAGCGGCATGCGTCTGATGTTAACCCCGCCGATGCGGGATGCCGCCGTTCCTGTCATAGCAACGGGTGAATGAGCGTTCCTCCGTCCCGCAGCCTGCCCTGGGCTTTGATCGGCGCCGCCTGCCTGGGGTCGTTTGCCGCGACGTCGAGCGGGACCACGCGCGCTCCTTTCCTGCTGGAGATGTCGCGCGACCTCGATGTCGCGATGCCGCTCGTCGCGAACCTCGTTTCGCTGACGGCGACGGCTTGGGGCGTCACCTCCGCGTTCGGCGGCTGGATGTCCGACGTGATCGGCCGTCGGCCGATCCTGATCGTCGCGCCGTTTGCCCTTGCGCTCACCCTGATCGCGCAGGCCGCGGCCGGGTCCTTCTTCTGGGTTGCGGTCTGGGCCGCCGTCGGCGGCGGCTGTGCCGGCGCCTTCACCGGTGTCGTCTTCGCCGAAGTATCGGCGCGCGTTCCCGACAGCCAGCGCGGCCGGGCGCTCGGCTGGGTCATGAGCGGCCAATCACTGACCCTGGTCGTCGGCGTTCCCATGGCGGCGGCCCTTGGATCGGTCTTCGGCTGGCGGGGTTGGCTGCTCTGCGTGGCGGGCCTGTCGATCGCCGCCGTGATCAGCCTGTTCCTGACCCTGGGCCGCGGCAGCGGCGGCCATACGCGCCCCGCCGGCGTACGGCCCTCGATGCGAGCGGCCCTTTCACCGAAGGTTCTGGGCCTGCTCGGTACCGGCGTCGCCGAGCGCATCTGTTACGGCCTCGCGGTGGTGTACTTCGCCACCTTCATGCAGGTCACCTATCACATGACCCTGATCGAACTCGCCATTCCCCTGGCGGTGTTCGCGCTGGGCAACATTGCCGGCACACTTCTGGGCGGCCAGCTCGCCGACCGCCTGCGCGACCGGCTCCTCACCTTCGCCGTGGCCATGGCGCTGTCTGCCGTGGCGGCCCTGGTCCTGTTCACCTGGCATCCCGACCCAGCCGTCACCGTGGCCGTGGGCTTTGTCTATGTGCTGCTCAACGCCCTGGGACGGCCCTCGTACATGGCGTCGCTCGCGTCGGTCCCGGAGGATGTCCGGGGCACCGTGCTCGGGCTCAACGGCACCTCGGCCAGCGTGGGCTGGATCGGCGCCGCCGCCTTGGGCGCCGTCATGATCAGCTGGGGCGGCTTCGAAGGCTTCGGCCCACTCATTGGCCTGCTGGCGCTGCTTGGCGCGGTGGGCGCCCTGCTCAGCCGCCGAAGACAGTCCTGACAGGTCGATTTCTACTATTGGTTGTTTTACACTTTGATATTGCTCGCATAAGGTCGGCCGCATGTTCGACGGTTCTGATCCTATCGGCATCCCCCCGGCGGAGCGCCGGGCCCGGCTGAGGCTGGCACGCAGCGCGCGGGTGGGGCCCGTCACCTTCCAAGAGGCGCTGGCGCATTTCGGATCGGCCCGCGCGGCCTGCGCAACGCTGGCGACCGTCACCGACGCCGCGATCGAACGAGAAGAACAGGCACTCGCAGCGCTTGGAGGGCGCTTCCTGGTGGTGGGGGATGAACACTATCCGGCCGCACTGGCCGCCCTGCCCGATGCCCCGCCGGTCCTGTCGATGCTCGGCGATCCCGGCCTGCTCGACCGGCCAGCCCTGGCCATCGTGGGCGCCCGAGAGGCGTCACTGGCGGGACGGCACTTCGCCGCCGACCTCTCTTCCACTCTGGGCGCGGCGGGCTTCGTCATCGCCTCGGGTCTCGCCCGGGGCATCGATACTGCCGCGCATGAGGCAGCGCTCGACAGCGGTACAGTCGCCGTACTGGCCTGCGGCGTCGACCAGATCTACCCGCCCCAGAACGCCGCCCTCCAGGAAGCCATCGCCGCGCGCGGCCTGATCCTGAGCGAGGTGGCCCTGGGGGCACCGCCCATCGCCCGCGCCTTCCCGCGGCGCAACAGGATCGTGAGCGGTCTCTCGGCCGGCATCGTCGTCATCGAGGCGGCTGCCCGGTCCGGCTCCCTGATTACCGCCCAGCGGGCGGCTGAACAGGGCCGCGAGGTGTTCGTCGTGCCCGGCTCGCCAATGGACCCGCGATACGCCGGATCCAATAGCCTTATCCGAGATGGGGCCATTCTGGTGCGCGACGCGAACGATATTCTGAGCGTTCTGGGTCGGCCGAGGGCGGCGTCGCAACGTCTTGAAAAACAAGCCCAAATACCGGCCGAGTCGGATACCGCACGCATTGTGCAAGCCTTGGGCTCCGTACCCACTGCGGTTGACGAACTGGTGCGCCGGTGCCAAGTGTCCGCCGCCTCCGTAGCGGAGGTCCTCTTGGCTCTCGAGCTGGAGGGCCGCCTGGAGAGGCACCGGGGTAACCGCGTATCTCTGATTTAATTCAGTGATTTAGCTCCGGTAATTGATATCGAACTGGAGCAATTTCCGGCGATGGACGTACTGGTCGTCGAGTCCCCGGCCAAGGCTAAGACCATTGGTAAGTATCTGGGCCCCGGCTACACCGTGCTGGCCTCGTACGGTCATGTCCGCGACCTTCCGCCCAAGGATGGTTCGGTCCGGCCGGACGAAGATTTCGCCATGGACTGGGAAGTCGATCCCCAGTCGCAGAAGCGCCTCGACGCGATCGCCCAGGCCGTCACGAAAGGCGGTAAGCTTTACCTCGCCACCGACCCGGATCGCGAAGGCGAAGCCATTTCCTGGCATGTGCTCGACATCCTGCAGCGCAAGAAGGCGTTGCAGGATGTCGATGTGAAGCGCGTCACCTTCAACGCCATCACCAAGAAGTCGGTCCTCGACGCCGTCGCCAACCCGCGCGACCTCGACCAACCGCTGATCGATGCCTACCTGGCGCGCCGCGCGCTCGACTATCTAGTGGGCTTCACCCTCTCGCCTGTCCTGTGGCGCACGCTGCCCGGCAGCCGCTCCGCCGGACGCGTCCAGTCGGTGGCGCTTCGGCTGATCTGCGAGCGCGAATCCGAGATCGAGGTCTTCAAGACCCGCGAATACTGGACGGTCGATGCCTATTTCGGCACCGCCAAGAAACAGGTGCTGAAGGCCCGCCTCACCCATCTCGACGGCCGCAAGCTCGAGAAGTTCGACCTCGGCACCCAGGAGCGCGCCGAGCAGGCCAAGCGCGAGAT
>CAIYWM010000707.1 GCA_903929895.1 uncultured Alphaproteobacteria bacterium | reverse complement strand
GGTGCGGTAGATGTCCTCGGGATCGCCCGACAGCGCGGCCCAGCGGAACGGCCCGACGCCGCGACAGAACAGCGGCCGGATATAGGCCGGCACGAACCCGGGGAAGCTGAACGCGTCGGCGACGCCCTCTTCCAGCGCCATCTGGCGGATGTTGTTGCCATAGTCGACTGTCGGCACGCCGAGCTTGTGGAACTCCAGCATGGCGCGCACGTGACCGGCCATCGATTCCTTGGCGGCCTTGGCGACGCCGGCCGGATCTCTGGTCCGCCTAGCTTCCCAGTCGCCCAGCGTCCAGCCCTTGGGCAGGTAGCCGTTGACCGGATCATGGGCCGAGGTCTGGTCCGTCACGCAATCGGGACGCACGCCGCGCCGGAGCAGTTCGGGAAGCACGTCGGCAGCGTTGCCCAGCAGGCCGACCGAGACCGCCTTCTTGTCCGCCACCGCCTTGGCGATGATCGCGAGCGCATCGTCGAGGTCCTTGGCCTGCACGTCGAGATAGCCGGTGCGCAGGCGGAACTCGATGCTGCTGGGCCGGCACTCGACGGCAAGGCACGAGGCGCCAGCCATGGTTGCCGCCAGCGTTTGCGCGCCGCCCATCCCGCCGAGACCGGCGGTCAGGATCCAGCGGCCGGCGAGGCTCCCGCCATAGTGCTGGCGCGCCATCTCGACGAAGGTTTCGTATGTGCCCTGAACGATGCCCTGGCTGCCGATGTAGATCCACGAGCCGGCCGTCATCTGGCCGTACATCATGAGGCCCTTGCGATCGAGTTCGTTGAAATGCTCCCAGGTCGCCCAGCGCGGCACGAGGTTGGAGTTGGCGATCAGCACGCGCGGCGCATCAGCATGGGTGCGGAACACGCCGACCGGCTTGCCCGACTGCACCAGCAGGGTCTCGTCGGCTTCGAGCTTGCGCAGCGCCGCCACGATGCGGTCGAAGCTCTCCCAGTCGCGCGCGGCACGGCCGATGCCGCCATAGACCACGAGCTCGCCCGGCTTCTCGGCAACGTCGGGATCGACGTTGTTCATCAGCATGCGCAGCGGCGCCTCGGTGAGCCAGCTCTTGGCCGTGAGCTCGGTGCCGTGCGGCGCCCGGATGGTGCGGGCATTGTCGATGCGATTCATGGTGTCTCCTGGAGGGCGGGCAGGACGCCGGAGCCGACGGTTGCGACGAGTGTGCCACTCGCGACGAGAGAAGTGGCCTTCTCCATGTCGGGATGGAAGTGACGGTCGTCCTCGAGATGCGGCACGTCGCGGCGCAGCAGCGTGCGCACCGCTTCGAGCGGCGGGCTGGAGGCCAGCGGCCGATGGAAGTCGCAGCCCTGCGCCGCCGCCAGCAGCTCGATGCCGATCACGGACGAGACGTTGGCCGCCAGGTCGAGCAGGCGGCGCGCGCCATGGGCGGCCATCGACACATGGTCTTCCTGGTTGGCCGAGGTCGGGATCGAATCGACGCTGGCGGGATAGGCGCGCTGCTTGTTCTCCGACACCAGCGCCGCCGCCGTGACCTGCGGGATCATGAAACCCGAGTTGAGGCCCGGCCGCGGCGTCAGGAAGGCCGGCAGGCCCGACAGCGCCGGATCAACCAGCATGGCGATGCGGCGCTCGGCCAGCGAGCCGATCTCGCACAGCGCCAGCGCGATGATGTCGGCGGCGAAGGCCACCGGCTCGGCGTGGAAGTTGCCGCCGGACAGCGCCTCGTCGGGATCGGTGAAGATCAGCGGATTGTCGGTGACGCCGTTGGCCTCGGTCGCCAGCGTGGCCGCCGTCTGGCGCAATATGTCGAGCACGGCGCCCATGACCTGCGGCTGGCAGCGCAGGCAGTAGGGATCCTGCACCCGCTCGTCGCCCACCAGATGCGAGGCGCGGATCGCCGAGCCCGTCATCAGGCGGCGCAGTGCGTCCGCCGTCGCGATCTGGCCGGCATGCCGGCGCAGCTGATGGATGCGCGGATCGAAGGGAGCGTCCGAGCCGCGCGCGGCATCGGTCGAAAGCGCGCCCGTAACCAGCGCCGCGCCGTAGAGATTTTCGGCCTCGAACAGCCCAGCCAGCGCATAGGCGGTCGAGAACTGCGTGCCGTTCAGCAGCGCGAGCCCTTCCTTGGCACCCAGCACCAGGGGCTTGAGCCCGGCATCGCCCAGCGCCGTGGCGGCCGGCACGACCTCGCCATCGACCATGAACGAACCGACGCCGATCATCGCCGCGCTCATGTGGGCAAGCGGCGCCAGGTCGCCCGAGGCGCCGACCGAACCCTGACAGGGCACGACCGGCGTCAGCCCTTCCGCGAGCATCGTCTCCAGCAGCCGCACCGTCGCCGGCTGCACGCCCGACGCGCCCTGCGCCAGGCTGCCGAGCTTCAACGCCATCATCAGCCGTACCACCGGCACGGGCATCGGCTTGCCGACGCCTGCGGCATGGCTGAGCACGATGTTGCGTTGCAGGGTCTCGAGATCGGCGGCCTCGATGCGGACGCTGGCCAGCTTTCCAAAGCCGGTGTTGATGCCGTAGACCGGCTGCCCCTTGGCGAGGATAGACGAAACTGCCCGCGCCGACTTCTCGATCGCCTCGTAGGAAGCGGGATCGAGGCTCACCGCGGCGCCGCGATAGATGTCGCGCCAGCCCGAAAGAGGCACCGTTCCCGGTGTGATTACGACCGCCTTCATTTGCCCCTCCACACCCGCGCGTGCAGCGGATTGAAGCCCATGCGGTAGACCAGCTCGGCCGGCCGCTCGATGTCCCAGATCGCGAGATCGCACCATTTGCCCGCTTCGAGCGTGCCCACACTGTCGAGACAGCCCAGCGCCCGCGCCGCCTCGCGCGTGACGCCGGCCAGGCATTCGTCGACCGTGAGGCGGAACAGCGTCGCGCCCATGTTCATGGCCAGCAGCAGCGAGGTAAGCGGCGAGGTGCCGGGATTGCTGTCGGAGGCGAGGGCGATCCTGACCCCATGCTGGCGCAGCAGCTCGACCGGCGGCTTGTGGGTCTCGCGCACGAAGTAGAAGGCGCCGGGCAGCAGCACGGCAACGGTTCCGGCCACTGCAAGCGCCTTCACGCCCGGCTCGTCGACATGCTCCAGGTGATCGGCCGACAGCGCGCCGTAACGGGCCGCCAGGCTCGCGCCATGCAAGTTGGAGAGCTGCTCGGCGTGCAGCTTGACGCGCAGGCCCTTCGCCTTGGCCGCCTCGAAGACCCGTTCGATCTGCTGGGGCGTGAAAGCGATGCCTTCACAGAAACCATCGACCGCATCGGCCAGCCCCGCCTTGGCTACAGCCGGGATCATCTCGTCGCAGACGGTGGCGACATAGGCATCCTTGTCGCCGTTCGCTTCCGGCGGCAGCGCGTGGGCGCCGAGGAACGTGATCTTCACCGAGAGCGGCCGCACCTCGCCGATCCGGCGCGCCGCCCGCAGCGACTTCAATTCGGTGGCGAGGTCGAGCCCGTAGCCCGACTTGATCTCCATCGTCGTGACGCCTTCGGCAATCAACGCATCGACCCGCAGCAGGGCGCTGGCGACCAGCACCTCCTCCGTCGCCGCGCGGGTCGCCCGCATGGTCGACATGATGCCGCCGCCGGCACGCGCGATTTCCTCGTAGCTGGCGCCGGCCAGACGCAGC
>CAIYWM010000706.1 GCA_903929895.1 uncultured Alphaproteobacteria bacterium | reverse complement strand
CAGTCGTGGGCCGCGATCTCGGGCGCCGCCGACCCGGCGCGGGCCGTGCAGGCGATGGAGTCGCTCGACAGGATGCTCGTGCATCGCGGCGACCGGCTGGCGCTGCTGTTCACGCCGCCCTTCGACAAGACCCCACTCGATCCCGGATACATCAAGGGCTACCCGCCCGGCATTCGCGAGAATGGCGGGCAGTACACGCATGCGGCGGCCTGGGCGATCATGGGCTTCGCGGCGCTGGGCCAGGGCGACAAGGCTCACGAGCTTTTTGCGCTGATCAACCCGATCAACCACACGGCGACCCGTGCCGGCGTGTTGCGCTACAAGGTCGAACCTTATGTCGCGGCGGCCGACGTCTATTCGGTGCCGCCACATGTCGGGCGCGGCGGCTGGACCTGGTACACCGGCTCGGCCGGTTGGCTCCATCGCGCCGGCATCGAATCGATCCTGGGCCTCACGGTGAAGGGCGACCGGTTCGAGGTCGCGCCCTGCCTGCCGACCACGTGGCCAGGCTTCGAGATGACCCTCACCCTGCGCGGCTCGGTTTATGAGATCGTGGTTCGCAATCCAGACGGCGTCAGCCGGGGTGTGGTCGCCGTAGAGTTGGACGGCGCGACGCAGCCGGTGGCGGACGGCAAGGCTGTGATCCGCCTGAGCGACGAGGTCGCCCGGCGGAGCATCGTGGTGACTCTGGGTTGAGCTACTTGCGCTTGGCGGGAGCGGCCGGCTTCACTGCGGAGGCCATGGAGGATGCAAAGGTCGGCGCGACGACCTTGACCTTGTCCTGCTTGGGCTTCTTCGTCTCGCGGTTGCCGCGGCGATGTTTCATGGACATGGGAATGTTGGTTTCCTGGCGTCGAGGCGGAGAAAATCTCCGGATCGTCGGGCCATGGTGTTCATCCTACGCGCATTCATGGACGAAGTACGTTTGATGACCGCTAGCGGCGGGCCTCCCCCTGCGCGACCACCGCATGGGCGCGATGCGGGAGGGCGCGCTCCGGGACCCCTGACTGCGAATGAGGGACGACACGGTCCCCGATGGTGAAGGCCGCCACCAGAAAAAGCAGGCCTCCCGCCACGGTACTTGGGCCAAACCCCCATCCCGCGCTGTGCCGCCAGCACGGGAAGGCCGCAATGCCCATGGCCGCCAACAGGACGGCGAGGCTCAATCCCAGCATGCGTATCCCCTTTTGTTGAAACATGAACGAGCACAGGGGGTGCGGGTTCCGCCTTGGAATTGTCTCTATCCGGTACGGAACCGAGTGAAGAACCTTCCCCAGCGACGGCGTTCCACATGGTCGCAGGCCGGCGTGCGGGGGTAGTTTGCCCCCGACGATGGATGATCCCCTCTCCCACGCCCGCGCGCTCCTGCATTCCGTCTTTGGATTCAACGCCTTCCGACCCGGCCAGGAGGAAATCGTGCGCGCCGTGCTGGCCGGCGAGAACGTCCTGGCCGTCATGCCGACCGGCAGCGGCAAGTCGCTCTGCTTCCAGCTTCCCGCCATTGCGCGACCGGGCCTGACCCTCGTCGTGTCGCCGCTGATCGCGCTGTTGCGCGACCAGGTCCAGGCGCTGACCGCCGCCGGCGTGGCGGCCGGCAGCCTCAACTCGAGCAACGAGCCGGCCGAGAACGCGCGGGTGATGGGCCTCCTGCGGCGCCGCGAGCTGCGCCTGCTCTATGTCGCGCCGGAGCGGCTGGCGCGGCCCGACACGGTCGAGATGCTGGCCGAGGCGCAGGTCTCGATGATGGCCATCGACGAGGCGCACTGCGTCTCGCAATGGGGGCATGACTTCCGGCCCGAATACCTGACGCTGGGCAATCTGGCGCGCCAGATCGGTGGCCGCCTGCAGACCCTGGCCTTCACCGCCACCGCCGACGCGCCGACGCGGGGCGACATCGTCGAGAAGCTGTTCGCCTCGGAGCCACGCGTTTTCGTGCGCAGCTTCGACCGTCCCAACCTCCGGCTGGCGTTCAAGCCGAAGGAGCGTTCGACACGCCAGGTCCTGTCCTTCGTGCAGGCCCATCCGGGCGAGAGCGGCATCGTCTACTGCTCGTCGCGCCGCAAGGTCGAGGAACTTGCCGAGACCCTCAAGGCTGCGGGAATCAACGCCCGGCCGTATCATGCCGGCCTCGAGAAGTCGGTGCGTGATCGCAACCAGGACGCCTTCCAGCAGGAAGACGGGTTGGTGATGACCGCCACCGTCGCCTTCGGCATGGGCATCGACAAGCCCGACGTGCGCTTCGTCTGCCACGCCGACCTGCCGTCAAATGTCGAGGCCTACTATCAGGAGATCGGTCGCGCCGGCCGAGATGGTCTGCCGGCCGATACGCTCACGCTCTATGGGCTGGGCGACATGCAGCTTCGCCGCCTGCAGATCGAGCAGGGCGATTCCTCCGACGAGCGCAAGCGCATCGAGCGCCAGCGGCTGAATGCGCTGCTGTCGCTCGCCGAGGCACCGCGGTGCCGGCGCCAGACCCTGCTCGCCTATTTCGGCGAAGCGTCGGAGCCCTGCGGCAACTGCGATCTCTGCGTGGAGGGCGTCGAACTGTTCGACGCGACCGTCGATGCACAGAAGGCGATGTCCGCCATCGTGCGCACCGGCGAACGTTTCGGCATGGAGCATCTCGTCGCGATTCTGACGGGCGACCTCACCGACAATGTTGCCAAGTTCAAGCACGACGCCTTGCCGACCTTCGGCGTCGGCAAGAATCGCAAGGCTACGGACTGGCGTTCGATCTTCCGCCAGCTCTCGGCGGTCGGGCTGATCACCCAGGACCTGATGGAGCATGGCCGCTGGTGGGTCACCGACGAGGGCTGGGCCGTCCTGAAGGGCAGGCAGAAGGTCGAGCTGCGCAAGATCGCGTCGTCGGCGGCATCCAAGGGCGAGCGCCGCGGGCGGGCCACGGCGCCACCGATCGTGAGCGATGCCGACAGCGAACTGCTCGACTCGCTGCGCTCGTTGCGCACGCGACTGGCGCGGGCGCAGAACGTGCCCGCCTACGTCGTCTTCTCCGACCGCACCCTGGTCGAGCTTGCCACGCACAGGCCCTCGACCCTGGCCGCCATGCGTGAGATTCATGGAATCGGCGATGCCAAGCTCGAACGCTATGGGGCCGAATTCCTGGCCGTCATGGAGCCTCGCGCGTCCTGACGGGGGTGAACACGGAAGCCCCGTCAGCCCTTCTTGATCGGAGCGCCCATCGACCACAGGACTCCGAACGGATCGCGGAACTGGCCGTAGCGGTCGCCCCAGAACATGTCCTGGACCGGTAGGGCGACGGTGGCGCCGGCCTTGATGGCCCGGTCGAAGGCGGCGTCGACATCGTCGACCTGCAGATGGAGGATGAAGCCCGCCGGCTTCTCCAGCGGCGCGCCGTGCTCGGGGAAGGCGTCGGCCAGCATCAGCGACCCGCCGTTGATCACCAGGTGGATGTGCATGTAGCGGCCCTTGTCGTCGGGCGGCATGCGCATGACTTCGTGGGCGCCGAGCGCCTCGACGTAGTACTCGGCGGCCTTGGCGGCATTGCTGACAGAAAGATAGGGGCAGGGGCCACCGAGGACGGGCGGCTGGACGGCAGGGGTCATGACGGTCTCCTTGGCTGATGTCATGTGCCGAGGACGAATGGCCTGTGCCAGTTCCGACAGTGCCCCGCGCTTTTTTAGGGGGACAGCCGATCGAGATGCTGGCGAATGTGCGCCGCCTCGGCCGGGCTGGTGGCCAACGCAATCGCACGACCGAAGGCCTCGCGCGCCTCGAGCGGCCGCTCAAGCTGCTCGAGCAGCGCTCCCTTGACGCCATGGAAGTAGAAATAGCCCTTCAGCCGCTCGCCGAGCGGTTCGATCATTTCAAGCGCGGCCTGGGGCCCCTTCACCTTGGAAACGGCGATGGCGCGGTTGAGCGTCACCACGGGCGAGGGCTGCAGCCGTTCGAGATTGGCATAGAGCAGGTCGATCTGGGCCCAGTCCGTGTCATCTGCTCGTTGAGCCCGGGCATGCAGCGCGGCGATCGCGGCCTGGATCTGATAGGGGCCGGGCCGGCGGTGGCGCATCGCCTTGTCGATCAGGGCTAGTCCCTCGGCGATGCGCGGCCGGCTCCACAGGCTGCGATCCTGGTCTTCGAGAAGGACGACATTGCCGTCCCCGTCGAAGCGCGCATTCGCCCGCGCCCGCTGCAGGAGCATCAGCGCGGTGAGGCCCATGATTTCCGGCTCGGCGGGAAACAGGCGCAACAGCAGGCGGCCCAGCCAGATCGCCTCCTCGGCCAGCGGCTTACGTGCCTCGGCCTCGCGGCTGCTGCTCGAGGAATATCCCTCGTTGAACAGCAGGTAGATCATGGCGGCGACGGCCGCGAGCCGCTCCGCGCGCTCCGGTGCGCCCGGTGTCTCGAAGGCAAGGCCCGCAGTGCCAATGCGGGCCTTGGCGCGGGTGATGCGCTGCTCCATCGCGGCCTCGCCTACCAGGAAGGCCTGGGCGATCTGCTTCACCGAGAGGCCGCAGACGATGCGCAGGGCCAGCGCGATCTGCTGCGTCGCGGGCAGTCCGGGATGGCAGCAGATGAACAGCAGCCGCAGGATATCGTCCTTGTAGTGCTCGCCGTCGAGCCGGTCGGCCAGCGAGGCCTCGGCATCGTCGAGGTCCGACAGCACCGCCTCGTCCGGCAGTTCGGTCTGCTTCGCCTGCCGGCGGACCTGGTCCATCGCGGCATTGCGTCCGACCAGGATCAGCCAGGCGGCGGCATCGCGGGGCGGGCCGTTCTGCGGCCAGCTCTTGAGGGCGCGCAGGCAGGCTTCCTGGAAGGCTTCCTCGGCGGTATCGAGAGTCCGGAAGTAGCGCAGCAGCGCGCCCATCACGCGGGGGCGGGCCGCTGCCAGAACCGGATCGATCCAGCCGAGATCGTTCATGCGGCGGGCTTCTTCTCGTCAGCAAGCTGGCTGGGATGGAATTCGGCCACCGGCCGGATCTCGTAGCTGCCGGTCCCGGGGTTGGCCTTGGCCAGCTCCTTTGCCGTGTCGAGCGCCTCCTCGAGCGAGGCGCAGTCGATGACGTAGAAGCCGAGAAGCTGTTCCTTGGTCTCCGCGAAGGGTCCGTCGATCACCATCTCCTCGCGCCCCTTGCGCAGGGTCGTGGCCGCCGTCGTCGGCAGGAGGCGGGCCACCGGCCCCAGCCGTCCCTGCCGGGCAAGCTTGTCGTTCACGGCGTAGAGCCGGGCCATGGTCTCGTCGTGATGGTCCTTGGACCACGCGCCGATGGCTTCCTCGGAATTGTAGCAAAGGATCGCGTAGAGCATGGGGCTTCGGCTCCTGTTGGACAGAGGACGCAGGAATGGGCCTCATGCCGACAGGCCGGCCCAAAATGTTTGAGCTCAGCCGGCGTCGGAAGAGATGGGAGTCTCGAAAGGAGTGCCCGCCTTCAGGATGCGATAGCGGCCATCCTGGATCTGCGCACCGATCACGATGCCGGTGCGGGCGCTGCCGCCGTCGAGACCCAGGCGGTCACCCTCGAAAAGGTGCGGGTCTTCCATGCCGCTGATCGCCGTGTGCTTGTCGGGCGGCGTGTGACCATGGACCACCAGCGTGCCGCCGAAGCCCTGCTTCCAGTCGAGGAACCCGTGATTGATCCAGGCCCAGCGCGCCTCGGTGAAGATCAGCCAGGGCCGGCCGAGAAACTCGTCCGGGTCGGCATGGGGATCGAGGCCGCCATGGACGAACACCGTGTTGCCCAGCCGGACATGCGAGCGCATGCCCTGCAACCGGTGCACGACCGTCTCGCCGAGGGCCTCGTGCAGCAGCGCCTGGTCGGCGTGCGGCGCCGGGCGTCCGGCGCGGGCCGCCAGCTCGTCGAGGAGAATGTGGCCGCCCATGCGCTTGCTGAGCCACATGGTCTCGGCCTTGTGTGCGTGCGGCCCGCCGACGACCGTGAGCATCATCATGATCTCGTGGTTGCCCATCAGCCGGTCGACATGATCGACGCCGTGCGCCTCCTCGTTCCGCGCCCACAATTCGAGCACACCGGCGCTGTCGGGGCCGCGGTTGATCATGTCGCCGAGATAGATCAGCCGGCGCCGGCCCTTGGCTTCGCCGGCCAGGCCGGCAATGGATTTCAGGAGCACGCCGAGTTCTGCCGCACAGCCATGGACATCGCCGATGGCGAAAACAGTCTCGCCCTTCACGTCGAAGGGGGCGGGTTTCCACTCGGAAAGGATGACGGGCAGGTCGGTCATGGGGCCATGCTAGCCCTATCCGGTTTGGCGCTCCACAGCGGTCGGCTTGCGGGCGCCATCGCCCCGTGTGGCGGGGCACTTCCCCATTTGAATGAGGAAGCGATTGATCATGAACTCTGCGGCTCAATTCACGACGGAAAGACTCTATCGGGCGTCGTTCTCGCGAATGAAGGTGCGGACGCGCGGCATGATCTGTTCGCGCCACTTGCGGCCATTGAAGATGCCGTAATGGCCGACCCGCGGCTGTTCCCAGTGCACGTGCCGCGCGCCGGGAATGTTGGGCGTCAGCGCATGGGCCGCCTTGGTCTGGCCGACGCCGGAGATGTCGTCCAGCTCGCCCTCGACCGTCATCAGCGCCGTCTCGATGAAGGAGGGATCGATCTTGCGGCCGCGGCTCACCCATTCGCCGCGCGGCAGCAGGTGTTCCTTGAAAACGACCTCGATGGTCTGGAGATAGAACTCGGCGCTGAGATCCATCACGGCGAGATATTCGTCGTAGAAGGTGCGGTGAGCGTCCGCCGGATCGTCGTCGCCCTTCACCAGATGCTCGAACTGCCGCATGTGCGCATTCACATGGCGGTCGAGGTTCATGCTGATGAACGAGGTGAGCTGCAGGAAGCCCGGATAGACGCGGCGCATCGCACCCGGATAGTTGAGCGGCACCGTCGAGATGACGTTATGCCGGAACCACATCATCGAGTTGCGCATCGCGAGGTCGTTGGGGACCGTCGGGCTGACACGGGTGTCGATCGGGCCGCCCATCAGGGTGAGCGACTTGGGCTGGCGCGGCTCCTTGGCCTCCGCCATCAGCGCGGCGGCAGCCAGCACCGGCACCGAGGGCTGGCAGACGGCGATGACGTGGACATCGGATCCGAGGTAGCGGCAGAAATCCGCGACGTAGTCGATATAGTCGTCGAGGTCGAAGTTCCCCTGGCTGAGCGGCACTTCGCGCGCGTCGATCCAGTCGGTGATGTGGACGTCATGGTCGGGCAGCAGCGCCTCGACCGTGCCGCGCAACAAGGTGGCGTAGTGGCCGCTCATCGGCGCCACCACCAGCACCTTGGGGTCGCGGCGGGTGGTGTCGCGATGGAAATGGAGGAGCTGGCAGAACGGCTTGCGCAGCAGGATTTCTTCGTTGACCGCGACGGTCTCGTCGCCGACCGTCGTCGTCTTCAACCCGAACGCCGGCTTGCCGTAGTTCTGGGTGAGGCGCGTCATGATCTCCGCGCCTGCGGCGATCGACTTGCCGACCCAGGTTTCCGCCCACGGATTGTAGGGGCTGGAATAAACCTGCTCGAGGGCGCCGGCCCACATCCGGAGAGGGACGGAGAGCTGCCGCTGGAATTCGTAGGCTTGATAAAGCATGGGGCGCGGATTGTACGCTCCGGCGAGCCCTTGTCACGTCCATATTGCGACGCAACAATTGTGTAAAAACAAGGACTTAGAGAAGACGCCCCACGGCCTTCGCGATGGTTTCGGCCTTGGCGTCATGGGTGAAGTGGGTCACGAAGCGGCCGTTGCGATCGAGCAGGTAGACGATCGAGGAGTGGTCCATGAGGTAGGGCGAACCCTCCTTGTCGGGCACTTTCTGGTAGTAGACGCGATAGGCCTTGGCCACATCGGCGATCTGCTTGGGCGTTCCGGTGAGACCGATGATCCCCGGCCCGAAGTTCGGGACGTAGCCCTTCAGCAGCTCCGGCGTGTCGCGCTCGGGATCGACGGTGATGAAGACGAGGTTCACCTTCTTGGCCGCGTCCGGTCCCAGCTTCTCGACCGCCGTCTCCATCAGCAGCAGCGAGGTCGGGCAGACGTCGGGGCAATAGGTGAAACCGAAATAGATCAGCGTCGGCTTGCCCTTGAGCTGATCGCTCGAGAACGGGCGGCCGTCCTGGTCGACGAGCTGGAACGGCCCGCCGATCGACGGCTTTCCGCCCTGCGTGGCGTCCCAGCCGATCCAGCCGGCCGCAACGACGAGAGCGGCTATCCAGACGCCGAGCAGCGCCTTCATGGTGCGTGACATGGCGAGAACATGGGCTGCACGCGGCGGCTCGACAAGCCGGACCGCTCGTCGCACAACCTCATGTGATGACGGGAAGAATCCTGGTTCTCGGCGGCGGGTTCGCCGGACTGTGGAGTGCGCTGGCGGCCGCGCGGGCGCGCGACATGCTGGGCGCCGACATCGAGATCACCCTGCTGAGCGACACGCCCTGGCATTCGATCCGCGTGCGCAACTACGAGGCCGATCTCTCGGATACGCGCGTGGCGCTCGACAGCGTCTTGGCGCCGGTCGGCATGCGGCGCCTCGAGGGTACCGTGACCGGCATCGACATTGCACGCCGCATCGTGACCTATGAGGCGGTGCATGCATCGCAAGAGATCGGATACGACCGTCTTGTCTTCGCGCTCGGCAGCCGGCTCGCACGACCTCCGATTCCCGGCCTCTCCAGATACGGATTCGACGTCGACACCTACGAAGCGGCGATGCGGCTCAATGCGCACATCGCGAAGCTGCCGACCGGCGCTTCGACCGTGCTGGTCGTGGGCGGTGGCCTGACCGGCATCGAGGCCGCGGCCGAGATGCCGGCCAAGCTGCGCGCCGCCGGCATTGCCGCGCCGCGAGTCATCCTGGCCGACCATGCGCCGCGCATCGGTTCGGACATGGGCGACGAGGCCGTCCCGGTCATCGAGGAGGCGCTGCAGGCGTTGGGCGTCGAGAGGCGCGGCGGGGTGTCGGTCGCGGCCGTCGATGCCAGGGGCGCGACGCTGCAGGGCGGCGAGCGTATCGAGGCGGAAACGGTCGTGTGGTGCGCCGGCATGCGGGCCCATCCGCTCACGGCCGCCTTCCCGGTGGAGCGCGATCGTCTCGACCGCCTGCCGGTCGATGCGACATTGAAGATCAGGGGATTGGACACCGAATTCGCGGCGGGCGACGCGGCGACGTTCCCGATCGACGGCATCCATGGCTGTGTCATGTCCTGCCAGCATGGACGGCCGATGGGTCGTTTCGCCGGCCACAATGCGGTTTGCGACCTGCTGGGCCAACCTATGCTGCCGCTTTCCATCGCCTGGTACACGACCATCCTCGATCTCGGCTCCTGGGGGGCGCTCTACACCGAGGGCTGGGAGCGCAAGCTGGTGTCGCGCGGCGCCAAGGCCAAGCGAACCAAGGAGCTGATCAATCGCGAGCGCATCTATCCGCCGCGGTCGGGCGACCGGCAGGCGATCCTTGATGCGGCGGCGCCGACAGTGCAGACACCACCAGTGAAATTCGGGTGAGGAAAGACAGATGTTCTACGATGCCGCCAAGCGCGACCACGGACTGCCGCAGGATCCACTGAAGGCGCTGATCGTGCCGCGGCCAATCGGCTGGATCTCCACGGTCGATGGCCAGGGCAGGGTCAATCTCGCCCCCTACAGCTTCTACAACGGCGTCGGCGAATTCCCGCCCATGGTCTACTTCGCCATTACCGGCACCTATGGCGACACGCCGACCAAGCACAGCCGCATGAACGCCGAGGAGACCGGCGAGTTCGTGGTCAACATGGTGACTGCGGAGATGAGCGAGAAGATGAACATCACCACGGCGATGGTGGCCTACGGCATCGACGAGATGAAGCTCGCCGGCCTGACGCCCGAGCCGTGCCGCTTCGTGAAGCCGCCGCGGGTCAAGGAATCGCCGGTCGCGCTCGAGTGCAAGTACTGGAAGACGATCGAACTGCCGGAGGAGCCGGGTCACGAAGCCAAGCGCGGCTCGATCGTGCTGGGCCAGGTGGTCGGCATCCACATCGACGACGCCATTCTTAAGGAAGGGCGCGTCGACATCATGGCGATGAAGCCGGTCGCGCGGCTGGGCTACAGCGAATACACGACGACCGACAACGTCTGGAAGATGCGCCGCCCCGACGATCCCCGGTATCAGTAACGCCTTGCTATCGGCTTAATAGAAAGCCGTCGTCTCGACCGTAGCCTCGCGCGGCGAGGCGGAGTG
>CAIYWM010000705.1 GCA_903929895.1 uncultured Alphaproteobacteria bacterium | reverse complement strand
TGCCCTGTGGCTGATCGAGCCGAGATAGAGCGGCCATCCATGCACCTGCGTGAAACGATGCATGTGCGGCGCCGCCGCGCCGACGAAGTGATCGATGAAGCGGATGCCCTGGGCCAGGCCCAGCACGCGGTCGGTCAGGCGATAGCCGATGAGGCGCGAGACCTTCGTTGCATAGCCCAGTTCGATCAGCCCGTTCAGAAGGCGCGCCACGGTGGGGCGGGGCATGCCGGTCTCCTCCGCCAGCACGGCGATGGTGCCGTGCGGACGCCGGCTCAGCGCCTCGAGGATCTCGAAGCTGCGGCGGACGGGCTCGATGGCCATGGCTACGACGTTATTCCGTAATACGGACTCTGTCGACTTAGGCACGGCAGGCAGCGTCAAAAGGGGCTAGCGTGCCGGCAACAAGAAACAATGAGGAAGCATGCCAGGAAGACGACGGTTCGGGATGGGGCTGGGTGCCGCAATCTTCGCGGCGCCGGCCATCGTGCGGGCGCAGAAATTTCCCGCCGGTCGCGTCACCATGGTCGTGCCGTTTCCGGCCGGCGCGGCGACCGACATCAGCGCCCGCGTCTATGCCGAGCGTCTCTCGGCGTTGTGGGGCCAGCCCGTCGTGATCGACAACAAGGGCGGCGGCAACGGCATTCCGGCGGCCGAATCCGTCGCGCGCGCCCGGCCGGACGGGCTGACACTGTTTGCCACCTCGGCGATGACGCAGGTCGTCAATCCCGCGATCTACGACAAGCTGCCGTACGATCCGATCGCCGACTTCGCGCCGATCTCGCGCATGGGCACCTCGCCTTTCGTGCTGCTGGTCGACAGGAACAGTCCGATCAACACCGCGGCCGAACTGACGGCCAAGCTGAAGGCGGAGCCCGGCAAGCACAATTACGGCGCCGGCGCCTTACCCGCGCGCGTCGCCTCCGAGCTCTACAAGATGGCGGCGGGCGTCGACGCGGTCTATGTCGGCTACAAGAGCAACCCGCAGGCCATCCCCGACGTCCAGAGCGGTCTGCTCACCTTCATGATGATCGACACGGTCAACGCCAAGATCGCGATGGACCGCGGCGCGCTGAAGGGATTGTTCGTCACCGACAGTGAGCGCTATGCCGCCGTCCCCGCGATGCCGACGGCGGCGGAAGCCGGTCTTCCCGAGGTCCTGCTGACGACCTGGACCGGCTTCTATGCCCCGAAGGGAACGCCCGCGGAGATCGTCAACCGGATCAACGCGGACCTCTACACCGTGTCGGCGATGCCGGAAGTCGTCGAGCGCCTCGCGGCGCTGGGCGGCACGCCGAAGCTCATGCGTCCGGCCGAGTTCGCGACCTTCGCCAGCGCCGAGAAAGAGCGCTGGGGGCAAATCATCCGTCGAGCCAACATCAAGGTTGAGTAGGAGAGACCCATGGCAGGATCCCTGAACGCCAATGCCGGGCCGCGCTACCGGCACAACGCCGACGAGAGCGCGCCGTACGAGACGATCACCCTCGACAAGCTGACGCCGATCCTCGGCGCGGAGATCAGCGGGATCGACCTCAGCCAGCCTCTGTCCAACCGGCAGCAGGACGAGATCCATCGAGCGCTGGCGGAGAATCTGGTCATCTTCTTCCGCGACCAGCATATCAGCCAGGACCAGCACCTGGCCTTCGGCCGGTTGTTCGGCGACCTGCACACCCATCCCGCGGCACCGAGCGAACCCGGCAAGCCCGAGCTGATGATCATCCATGCCGACAAGGACTCGCCGCGCGCCAACGGCGAAGGCTGGCACACCGACGTGAGCTGCGATCTCGAGCCGCCGATGGGCAGCATCCTCTACATCAAGAAGTGCCCGCCCAAGGGCGGCGACACGCTGTTCGCCAGCATGTACGCCGCCTACGAGGCGCTGTCGGATCGGATGAAGACCTATCTCGACGGGCTGACCGCCGTCCATGACGGCGAATCGGTCTATCGCGGCCTCTACAAGAACTTCAACGTGGCCGACAAGCCGGAGTATCCGCGCGCCATCCACCCGGTGGTGCGGACGCATCCGGTGACCGGCAAGAAGGGCCTCTACGTCAATCGCGGCTTCACCCGCTCGCTGGTCGGCCTGCCGCGTGACGAGAGCGACGCGATCCTGCGGTACCTCTACGAGCACATGGAGAACCCGCTCTTCCAGTGCCGCTTCCGCTGGCAGGAGAATTCCATCGCCTTCTGGGACAATCGCTGCGTCCAGCACCGCGCGATGTGGGACTACTGGCCGCATACCCGCAGCGGCAACCGGGTCACGGTGGCAGGCGACAAGCCTTACTGATACTCCTCGGGGCGTGCTGGTCATATTCGATTGCGACGGGGTGCTGGTCGACAGCGAGCCCCTCGCCAACACCTGCTTTGCCCGCGCGCTCCGGCGCGAGGGTCTCGACTGGAACGTCGAGGAGACGATGCGGCGCCTGATGGGCCGCTCGATGAAATCCTGCGTGGAGATCGTGGAGGGCGAACTCGGCCGCGCCCTGCCGGCCGATTTTGTCGACTGCCTGCAGGCCGACACAATGCAGGCCTTCCGTGACGCGCCGCTCAAGGCCGTCCCCGGCGTCGTCGAAGCCATCGATGCGATCGAGGCGGCGCGCATCACCACCTGCGTCGCAAGCTCGGGTGGTTTCGACAAGATGCGGGTCACGCTCGGCATCACTGGCCTCTGGTCGCGCTTCGAGGGCCGCATCTTCAGCGCCTCCCAGGTGCCGCGCGGCAAGCCGTTTCCGGATCTCTTCCTTCACGCCGCCATTCAGATGAACGAGCAGCCCTTCGACTGCGCCGTGGTCGAGGATTCGTTGCCCGGCATCCAGGCGGCCCGTTCCGCGGGCATGCGCGCGCTGGCCTATGTCGGGGCGACGCACAGCGACGCCGCGGCGTTGCAGGCGGCGGGCGGCCGGACCTTCGAGTCGATGTCGTCGCTGCCGATGCTGGCATGGGCCGGACGGTGAGCCGCACCGGCTCCTGGTCGATGGGAACGGGCAACGGCGAGCGCATCGTCGTGGTCGGCGCCGGCATGGCGGGCCTGGTCGCGGCGAGGCTGCTGAAGGATTCGGGTTTTGCCGTCAGCGTGCTCGAGGCGCGCGGTCGCATCGGCGGCCGGACCTGGACGGACGATCGCGTCGGCGCGCCCGTCGATCTCGGCGGCTCCTGGGTTCACGGGGTCGACGGCAATCCGCTTACCCTCTGGTGCGAGAAGCTCGGCATCGACCTGGTCGAGTCGCAGGGCGAGCGCCTGTTGATCGACAAGAGGGCGACCTCGCCGACCCGCGAGGGCCAGCGCCGGCGTGCGGTGATGGGGCGGGTCGCCTTCAAGGCAGCGATCGAATGGGCGGGCTGGAAGAGCAAGGCGCTGACCCGCGTCCGCGGGCCGCGATCGATCTCGGTGCGCGAGGCGGTCGAGCCGCTTCTGACGGCGTCGTGGTTGCCGGAAATCGACCGGCTGGTGGTGGCGACCTTCGTCGAGATGAGCGAGGGCGTGCAGAGCGCGCCCTGGGAGGCGGTGGCGGCGGAGGAGTGGTTTCCCACCGAAGGCCTCGAACGCAATGCCCAGCCCCGGGGCGGCTACCGGTCGCTGGTCGACGACGTGGCGCACGGGCTCGACATCCGCCAGGACGCGGCGGTCGAGCGGGTCGTGTGGACGGGCGAGGGAGTCACGGCGATCCTGCAGGGCGGCGAGCGCATCGAGGCGGATCGCGCGGTGGTCGCCGTGCCGGTCGGCCTGCTGCGCGCCGGCCTGCCGGCGCTCGATCCCGCTCCCCCCGAACGTCAGCGGACGGCGATCGGCCGGATCGGCTACGGGGCGGGCATCCTCGGCAAGATCTACCTGCGCTTCCCCCACCGATTCTGGCCGGAGTCGCCCAAATGGTTCGGACGGCTTCCCGATTCGCCGATGCGACGTGGCAGCTTCAACACCTGGGTCAGTCACGAGCAGGAGACCGGCCTGCCGATCCTGCTCAGCTTCTGCAACGGGCACACCGCGATCCATCTCGACCGCGAGGCGAGCGACCGGGAGGTGATCGACGTCGCCATGAAGTCGCTGCGCGCGATGTTCGGCGACGACATTCCCGAGCCCGAGGCGATGGTCTTCCCGCGCTGGCTGAGCGATCCCTGGTCGCGCGGCGGCTATTCGTATCCGGGAGTCGGCAGCGATCCCGACGATTGCACCACACATGCCCGACCGCTGGGAAATCGCGTGTTCTTTGCCGGCGAGGCGACCGAGCCGGTGGAGTACGGCACGGTCCATGCGGCCCTGTGGTCGGCCGAGCAGACGGCCGAGACGATCTTCCGCCTCGCCACCGGGACGGCAGCCTCGCGCGCCGCGCGGCCCTGGGCGGGCGCGCGTACTGGCGCGGGCCGGCACAATGCGGGATAAAAGCCCATGACCCTCGCCAATGTCCTTTTTGTCCTCGTGCTGGTATCCGCGTTCGCGACGCTCGGCACGCTGTTCGCCGGCCTGATCAACATGAGTCGCAACCAGGACGGCAACATCGAGGGCAGCCGCCGCAGCAACCGCATGATGTGGTGGCGTGTGCGCCTGCAGCTCCTCACGGTCGTTCTGATTCTTCTCTGGTACTTCGCGAGCAGGAGCTAGCCCATGGCCGTCACCCTCAACCGCATCTACACGCGCGGCGGCGACACCGGCATGACGTCGCTCGGTCGTGGTGAGCGCGTCGCCAAGCACGACATCCGCGTCGAAGCCTACGGCACGACTGATGAGGCCAATTCGGTGATCGGCCTGGCGCGCAGCGCCATCACGCGCGCCGGCGGCGGCGATCCCCGGCTTGCCGAAGCCGATGCGATGCTGGCCCGGATCCAGAACGATCTGTTCGACCTCGGTGCCGATCTCTGCACGCCCGAAGGCAACGCGAAGCGCGACGAGCAGGCGTTGCGCATCGTGGCCTCGCAGGTTGAACGCCTCGAACACGAAATCGATGCGATGAACGCCGAGTTGCAGCCGCTCAAGTCTTTCATCCTGCCGGGCGGCAGCGAAACCGCCTCGTGGCTGCATCTCGCCCGGACGGTGACCCGGCGGGCCGAGCGCTGCATGACGCATCTGGCGGCCGAGCAGGAGATCAACCCGGAGGCGATCAAGTACATCAATCGCCTGTCGGATCACCTGTTCGTGTTGGGCCGGCGGCTCAACGACAATGGCACGGCAGATGTGCTGTGGGTGCCGGGCGGCGCGCGCTAACCGGCAAGCTGTTGAAAAACTGGGAAAAAAGCTTCCACCCTGCGGTCTTGTGCAGTGCGCCATAGCCTTGACATGATCGGCTCAACACCCCTACACGAAAACCCCTTCGCCGGACGGGTCAGTCCGGCCGCAACTCACCGATAGGCGCAACGCGATGAAAGTGCTGGTCGCGGTCAAGCGGGTCATCGACTACAACGTCAAGATCCGCGTTAAGGCCGACAACACGGGTGTCGAGACGGCTAACGTCAAGATGTCCATGAATCCCTTCGATGAGATCGCCGTGGAAGAGGCGATCCGCATGAAAGAGAAGGGCGCCGCGACCGAAGTCATCGCCTTCTCCGCCGGCCCGGCCCAGTGCCAGGAGACGATCCGCACGGCGCTCGCCATGGGGGCCGACCGCGGCATCCTGGTGCAGAGCGACGCCGAGCTCCAGCCGCTGGCCGTCGCCAAGCTGCTGAAGGCTCTGTGCGACAAGGAACAACCGCAACTCGTCATCTGCGGCAAGCAGGCCATCGACGACGATGCAAACCAGACCGGCCAGATGCTCGCCGCCCTGCAGAACAGGCCGCAAGCCACCTTCGCCAC
>CAIYWM010000704.1 GCA_903929895.1 uncultured Alphaproteobacteria bacterium | reverse complement strand
TGGGCGGCGAACCACAGCGCATAGTCGCCGAACTTGATCGGCGGATACTTGGCCGGCGTCTCGGCCGACTGGCAGGACGGCAGGCACTCGATCATCGTGTCGTGGTCGGGATCGCAGAAGAAGGGGATGGCGTAGCGGATCTGGCCCGAGACGTTGCGCACGCGGTGCGGCGTCGAGAGGAACCGCTCGTTGCTCCAGCGATGGAGAATGTCGCCGCCGTTGACGACGAAGGCGTTCTCGAGGCCGGGTGCCTCCATCCAGCGTCCGTCCGGCAGCAGGATCGACAGGCCCTGCACCTTGTTGGGCGGCAGCAGGGTCATGAAGCCGGAGTCGGTGTGCGGCACCAGGCTCTCGACGCTCTCGTCGGCGCCATCGATCTCGGGATAGCGCGACATGCGCAGGATCATATGCGGCCTGGCGAAGCACGCGTCGAAATAGGTTTCCGGGAGATCGAGCGCGAGCGCGTAGAGCTTCACCAGCTTCTGGCAGAGTTTTTCGAGCGTGGAGATGTATTCGAGCGCCGTCTCGCGGAAGCCGGGCAGGTCGGCCGGCCACTTGTTCGGCGCGTGGAAGCGGCGGCCCGAGATCACATCCGGATCGTTCGCGTCGCGCTCGCGGCGCAGGAAGTAGGCTTCGTTCTGGCTGGGCTTCTTGCCCTGCGCGGCCGCGTTGGGCGGCGCCTTCTGGGCGATCGGCATGTAGCCGATATTGTGCTCGTCGACCTTGACGGCCAGTTTGGCGTCCATCGGCTGGGCGTGGAAGCGTGCCGCAGCGTCGTAGGTGGCGTCGATCAGCTTCTGCGGCACGCCATGGCCGGCGAGATAGTAGAAGCCGACATTCTCGAAGGCGTAGCGCAGCTCGGCGGCGGCCTTCTCGGCGGCGCCGGGAAGGCCTGCGAGGTAGGCCGAGACATCGATCAGCGGAATCTCGCCGCCGATCAGGGGAGGAGCGACGGGCTGCCCCTTCACGGGCTGGATGGCTGGCTGCATCGACGACCTCCGAAAGCGATACGCGAACGCTAACACGCGCGCCCGAGGCCCTGCAAAAAGCAAGCCGTGTCCGTTTCGCAGGAGTGCTAGAATTCTGGCGGCCGCCCATATCCCGCGGTCCCAGGAAAGGTCGATCTCGTGCAGCCCATCTGGATCTCGCTCGCGGCTTGCGGGGTCATGCTCCTCGGCGCGGTCGTCGGTGCCTTGCTGCGCCGCTTGTTGCCGGACCATCATCTCGACGACCATGCCCGGGACATCGTCCGATTGGGCGCCGGTCTGGTGGGCACCATCGCGGCGCTGGTTCTCGGCCTTCTCATCAACTCGGCGAACAGCAGCTACGAAGCCCAGCGCGGCGAAATCCGCCAGATTGCCGCCAACCTCATCCTGCTCGATGCGGTGCTCGATCAATACGGTGAGGAAGCGAAGCCGACCCGCGTGCTGCTGAGGGAAGCTGTGGTTCAGATGATCGAGCGGATCTGGGGCGACCAGGCGTCGAGGAATAGTGCCGGGCTGTATGGCAGCGGGACGCTGGCGTCGAGGCTCTATGCCGACCTCCACGCGCTGCCAACCGGAACACCGGTGAAATCGGCTCTCGTCGCGGAGGCCCTGCAGCTGACGGTTTCGACGTCGCAAGCCAGGCTCGCTCTGTTCGAACAGTCGAGGTCCGGGCTGCCCGTGCCGACCCTCATCGTCCTGGTTTTCTGGCTCACCGTGCTGTTCGCCAGCTATTGCCTGTTCTCGCCGGTGAATCCGACATCGGCCGTGGCGCTCGTGCTGGTCGCCCTTTCGGCGTCGGCGGCCCTGTTCCTGATCATCGAGATGGTCCAGCCGTTCTCCGGCCTCATGCAGATATCGAGCGTGCCGATCCGTGCCGCCCTGCCGCCGCTGGCGCCGTGAGGTCCGCCACGGAATCTCAGCGTTCCGGTTGCCTCAATGCGCGCCGTATGAGCTCGGGAGTGGACGTCGCGCCCAGCTTCAGCATCGCCCGGGCGCGATGGATCTCGACGGTGCGGTGGCTGATGCCCAGCGCCCGCGCGATGAACTTGTTGGCGGCGCCTTCGAGCACCTGGACCAGCACCTCCGTCTCGCGGCGCGTGAGAGATTCGAGGGCGGGCTGCGGAAGTCGCCGCAACAGTTCGGCGCCGGTATAGGTCGTGGTGGGGAGGTCGAGCGGCTTGCCGGCGATCTCTGAAAGACGCAGGCGCGCGGTGCTGCCGATGATGCGGCAAGCGGTGACGACCGGCTTGCCGCTGGTGCGCGCGACCTGCTGGGCCATCTCGCCGGTATAGCCGACCGAGTTCATCACGATCAGGTCGGCACCCGATACGCGGTCGATCGCCTGCGTGAGGTCGGAACCCT
>CAIYWM010000703.1 GCA_903929895.1 uncultured Alphaproteobacteria bacterium | reverse complement strand
CGCACCTTGGGGGCGCCCGAGAGCGTGCCGGCCGGGAAGCCCGCCTTGAGTACGTCGATCGCATCGAGTCCGTCCTCGATCGTACCCTCGACGTGGCTGCTGATGTGCTGGAGGCGGCTGTACTTCTCGATCGTGAACTGCTCGACCACCCGCACCGTGCCGATCTTGGACACGCGGCCCACGTCGTTGCGCGCCAGATCGACCAGCATCAGATGCTCGGCGTGCTCCTTGGGATCGGCCAGGAGCTTTTCGGCGAGTTGCTTATCCTCTTCCGGCGTGGCGCCGCGCCGGATCGTGCCGGCGAGCGGACGGATGGTGACGGTGTCGTCGCGCAGCCGCACGAGGATCTCCGGGCTCGATCCGACGATGGTGAAATCGCCGTAGTCGAAGAAGATCAGGAACGGCGAGGGGTTGATGCGGCGCAGCGCCCGGTAGAGCGACAGCGGCGGCAGCTTGAACGGCATGGAGAAACGCTGCGAGGGAACGATCTGGAAGGCGTCGCCTGCGCGGATGTACTCCTTGCAGGTTTCGACCATCGCCTTGAAGTCTTCCTTCGACATGTTGGCCTGCGGCTCGGGCAGGGCGTCGAGGTCGTCGGCGCTGTCGCGACGGAAGGGGAGGGTGCGCTCGAAGTCGGAGACCGCGTCGGCCAGCCGCTCCTGCGCAGCCTCGTAGGCGGCGTGTGCGCTGATGCCCGTCTGCGGCCAGACGGGCGTGACCAGGGTCACGTTGTCTTCCAGCCGATCGAAGATGCAGATCAGGGTCGGCCGCACCATGATCGCGTCGGGCAGGCCGATCGGATCGGGATTGGTGTCGGGCAGCCGCTCCATGTCGCGGACCATGTCGTAGCCCAGGAAGCCGAACAGGCCCGACGCCATCGGCGGCAGGTCCGCGGGCAGCTCCATCTGGCATTCCTTGATCAGGGCACGCAGCGTCTCCAGCGGCCGGCCTTCGAGATTGTCGAAGGCCTGGGAATCCTTGTCGGCCCGGCGGTTGATCTCGGCCTGGCCCTTGCGGCAGCGCCACACGACGTCGGGCTTGAAGCCGATGATCGAGTACCGGCCACGCACTGAACCGCCTTCGACCGATTCCAGCAGGAAGGAGTTGGCGCGACCGTCGGCCAGCTTGAGATAGGCCGAGACGGGCGTCTCGAGATCGGCGACCAGCTTGGTCGAGACGACCTGCGGCGTTGCGGAATCGTAGCGCGCCGCGAAGGCGTCGAAGTCGGGCGAGATCGACATGGGAGGTCTTCTATTGCTGGGACGCGAAGGTCGCCTGGAAGGCGGCTTCGTCGACGGTCACGCCGTACTTGGCGCGAAGCGCCGCCACGAGTTGCAGGATCAGGTCGTTCGCCACCATCGTGTCGAGCTGCTTGCCGAAGCGGTCGAGCTGGTCCTTGTCCTTGTCGAGGTCCGGCGGCTCGACGGACTTCACGCGCACCAGCACGCTGCCGTCGCCGCTACGGACCGATTGCGTCTTGTCGGGTGCGAGCTTGAAGAGCTCCTGCACCACCGGCTGGCTGAGATAGTTTCCGGCATCGGCCTCGAAGCGGGTCACGGGCTTGGTGATCCGCGCCTCCAGGCCGAGGTCCTTGGCAAGCGTGACGAAGTCGGTGCCGGCATTGGCCTTCTCGACCGCTTCCTTGACCTTTTCGTCGGCCAGCTTGCGGCGTTCCACGGCCTGCCAGGCCTCGACCACCTTGGCCTCGACGTCGGCAAGCGCCGGCGTGCGCGCGGGTGTGATGCGGTCGGTGTGCACGATGAAGTATTCGCCGCGCTGCGTTTCCAGCAGCTCGCTCTCCGCGCCCTCGCGGGTGGCGAAGGCCGCCTGCACCAGTTCGGACGACGCCGGGCCGATCACGACCTGCTTGCCGGCGGCATCCTGGCCGCGCGCGTCCACGTTCTCGTAGGTCCGAACCTTGAGGCCGAGATCCTCGGCGGCCGCCTTCATGGACTGCGTCCTGCCCAGCACGCGCTCGAAGTCGGTGACCAGCTTGATGAGCAGGTCAGGCGCCTGTTGCGCCTTCAGGTCCTTCTCGAGCTTCTCCTTGACCTCTTCGAAGGGCACGGACTTGCCGGCCTCGATCTTGTTGATGCGCACGATGTGCCAGCCGAGCGGCGACTGGATCGGCGCCGCCGCAATGCCTTCGGGCAAGCCGAAGATGCCGTCGGCGAGCGGGCCGGGCGGCAGGTCCTTCTTGGTCACGGGGCCGAGCTTGATGACGCCGTCGGCGTTGCCGGTCACGTCCTTGGCTGCGTCTTCCAGCGACTTGCCGCCCTGGACGGCCGCGATGATCGCCTTGGCCTTTTCCTCGTTGTCGGTCATCGCCTGGTCGACGTCGCGCTTCTCGGGCGTGCCGAACTCGGCGGCGCGCGCCTCGTACTCCTGGCGCAGGGCGTCGGCGGTGACCGCCACCTGGCTTTCCACGTCGTCGACCGTGATCATGACGTAGGAGAAGGCGCGGAACTCGGGCACCTGGAACTTGGCCTTGTTGGCCTCGAAATAGGTGTTGAGCTGCTCCGGCGTCGGCTTCGGCACGTCGACCACGATCGCGTCGGGAATGTAGATCGTCTCGGCAGTGCGCTTCTCGCTCTCCAGCTTGAAGACGTCGTTGCGCAGCGACACCGGGGCGAGACCGTCGGAACGTACGACGCCAAAGAGCTGGCCGGCGGCGATCTCGCGGCGCATGTCGACCACGAACTGCGCCTCGCTGATGCGGGCCTGCTGCAGGCGGTTGCGGTAGAGCAGGGGATCGAACGAGCCGCCGGTGCCCTGGAAGGCCGGGTTGCGGGCGATGACCGCGCGGACTTCCTCGTCGCTGATGATCAGGCCGAATTCCTGGACGGCGTAGTCGAGCACGGCCCGCTGGATGACCTCTTCGAGGGCACGGACATGAAGTCCGTAGCGAAGCGCCTGTTCCTGCTCCGGCCGCTGGCCGGTCTGGCGCTGG
>CAIYWM010000702.1 GCA_903929895.1 uncultured Alphaproteobacteria bacterium | reverse complement strand
CTGGTGGGCGAATCGGGCTGCGGCAAGTCGACGATCGGCAAGGTCGTGCTGAAGCTGATCGAGCCCACCGCCGGCAAGATCGTGCTGGCCGGCGAGGATGTGACTGCGCTCAAGCCCGGCGCCATGTGGACCCATCGCCGGCGCATCCAGACGATCTTCCAGGACCCGTATTCCTCGATGAACCCGCGCCTGCCGTCGGGCACGATCGTGGGCGAGCCGCTGGAGAATTTCGGCATCGCCCGGGGCGCGGCGCGCGACGACCAGGTGGCACAGCTGTTCCGCCGTGTCGGCCTGCGGCCCGAGGCGATGCGCAAGTACGCCCACGAATTCTCCGGCGGTCAGCGCCAGCGGCTGGGCATCGCCAAGGCGCTGTCGGTCAATCCCGACGTGATCGTGGCCGACGAGCCGGTCTCGGCGCTCGACGTGTCGGTGCAGGCGCAGGTGCTGAACCTGCTGATCGACCTGCAGGAGGAATACGGGCTCGCCTATCTCTTCATCAGCCATGACCTCGCGGTCATGCGGCACATCAGCCACCGTATCGCAGTGATGTATCTCGGCCGGATCGTCGAGCTGACCGACAAGCGCACGCTGTTCACGCAGCCGTTGCACCCCTACACCGAGGCCCTGCTGTCGGCCGCCACCGCGCCCGACCCGAAGCGCCGCCGGCAGAGGAAGAAGATCGTGCAGGGCGACGTCCCGAGCCCGGCAAAGCCTCCGCCCGGCTGCCATTTCCACACGCGCTGTCTCTATGCGACCGCCGAATGTCGCGTGACCGACCCGCCGTTGCTCGAGGTGGCGCCCGGTCATCACGTCGCCTGCCTGCGCCGGCCCATCGGCGGTGATCCGGGACCGCTTTCGGTTCCGGGTTAGCGTCGTAACGTCTCGGCCGGCTCGACCTGCTTGCGGCAGGAAGCGGGCTTCCGCTCAGCCCTTGCGGGCACCCGGTGCGGTGTCGCGCAGATAAGTGAGGGCAGCCTGGGCGCCGCCCGCCTTGTGCGGCACCTTGGCGAGGCCCAGCGCCATCTCGACGCCCGACAGCGTGCCCATCAGCATCAGGTCGTTGAAGTCGCCGAGATGGCCGATGCGGAACACCTTGCCCGCGACCTTGGTCAGGCCCTGGCCCAGCGACATGTTGAAGTTCTCCAGCGCGACCTTGCGGAAGGCGTCGGCGTCATGGCCCTCGGGCATGACGATCGCCGTCAGCGAACCCGAATAGGCCTTGGGGTCGCTGCACAGGATCTCCAGACCCCAGGCGGTGACGGCGGTGCGCGTCGCCTCGGCATGGCGGGTGTGGCGGGCGAACACCGCGTCGAGACCTTCCTCGAGAAGCATGTCGCAGGCCTCGTTGAGGCCGTAGAGCAGGTTGGTGGCGGGCGTGTAGGGGAACCAGCCGTTGGCGTTGGCCACCAGCATCTCGTCCCAGGCCCAGAACGCCTTCACCATCTTCGACGCCTTGGACGCCTCGATGGCCTTCTCGCTCAGCGCGTTGAACGACAGACCGGGCGGCAGCATCAGCCCCTTCTGGGAGCCTGCCACCGTCACGTCGACGCCCCAGGCGTCATGGCGGTAGTCGATCGAGCCCAGCGACGAGATCGTGTCGACCAACAGCAGGGCCGGGTGTTTGGCGGCGTCGATGGCCTGCCGGACCGCCGAAATGTCACTCACCACGCCCGTCGAGGTCTCGTTGTGGACGATACAGACCGCCTTGATGGCGTGGCCGGTGTCTTCCTTCAGGCGCTTCTCGATCGCCGCCGGATCGGCCGGCTTGCGCCAGTCGCCGCCCATGAATTCCGATTTGATTCCAAGTTTGTCGGCCATCTTTTTCCAAAGCGAGGCGAAGTGGCCGGTCTCCCACATCAGCACCAGGTCGCCGGGCGACAGGGTGTTCACGAGGGCCGCTTCCCAGGCTCCGGTTCCGGATGCGGGAAAGACGATAACTGGTTGTTTTGTCTGGAAAACCTGGCGAACCGAGCGGAGCACCTTCTTGGCGAGCGCGTTGAACTCCGGGCCGCGGTGGTCGATCGTCGGATAATCCATCGCGCGAAGAACGCGGTCCGGTACGTTGGTCGGACCGGGAATTTGCAGGAAATGGCGTCCGGCGGGGTGGGAGTTCAGGCGCATCTGGAGGTTCCTCTCGGCTTCGACTTGCATTTTGTATACAATATGCCAGAGTGAGTCCAGAGATGGATGGTTCGGTTTTCCCGATTGCCCGTTCGACGCTGCCCGAGGCGGCGGCGGAACGGCTGCGCGCCCTCATCATCGAGGGTGACCTGCCGCCGGGCGCCAAGCTGAACGAGCGTGAACTCAGCGAACGGCTGGGCGTGTCGCGGACGCCGTTGCGCGAAGCCTTCCGAATGCTGGCGGCCGACGGCCTGCTGGTGCAGTTGCCCAACCGTGGCGCCCAGGTGGTGGCCCTGTCGGCCGCCGACGTGCGCGGCGCCTTCGAGGTGATGGGCGCGCTGGAGGGGCTGGCGGGCGAACTCGCTGTGGCCCGGGTCACGGACGCCGACATCGGCGATCTGAGGGCGCTCCAGGGAGACATGGAGGCCGCCCATGCCGGCCGCGACCTGCCGACGTATTACAGGATCAATCGCCTGATCCATGACCGGCTGAATGCCCTCGCAGGCAACGCGGTGCTCGAGCAGACCTACCGCACGCTCAACGCGAGACTGCATGCTCTCAGGTTTCGTTCAAATCTCAACCCCGCCAAGTGGGACCTGGCGGTCGCCGAACATCGCGCGATGATCGAGGCGCTTGCCGCGCGGGATGGCGCTGCGCTACGTGACCTGCTCGTGGGGCACTTGCGCGCCAAGCAGCAGGCCGTGCTCGATTCCATGGAAAACAAGGACGACAAGAACCTTCAGGGAGGAAAAAAGCCATGACGACGATGTCCAAGACTTCGCGCCGCCGGGCCCTGCAGCTCGGCCTCGCCGCCACCCTGTCCGCTCCGGCCGTGGCCCGCGCCCAGCAGGGCTGGCCGCCGCAG
>CAIYWM010000701.1 GCA_903929895.1 uncultured Alphaproteobacteria bacterium | reverse complement strand
TATCGGTATGACCCGTCGCCGTGATGCGGGCGTTGCCCTTCGTCTTGTAGGCCGAAGCGGCCTGGCGGATGGTGGTCAGCGCCTGGTCGCTCAGGTTCGCGCGATCCCAGTCGAAGAACACCATGAAGGACGGCGGCGCGACCATCGACGGCGCTGGCGGCGGCGGCGGCGGCGGCGGCGCGACGAACTTGTAGCTCACGCCGGCAAGCGCGAGGATGTTGTTGTTCTGGAAGCTCACATTGCCGAACGGCGTATTCACGCTGGGGTTGGTCGTGCCGACGTAGCGGCCTTCGATCATGAACCGGAGCTGCTCGCTCACATTGTAGGCAACGCCGAGGATGCCCTGATAGGCGAACTGCGTGCTGCCCAGCGCACTGTTGCTGTCGACGAAGGCCACACCCGCGCCGGCACCGATGTAGGGCGTAATGACCGACGTCGGCATGAAGTCGTACAGCAGGTTCGCCATCACGTTGAGCTGGCCGACCTTGCCGTTGATCGCCGTGCCCGGGATGTTGGCCGAGGTCGGGATCTGGCCGTAGCCGACCTCGAGTTCGAGGCGCGGGCCGACGAAGTCGTAGCCCGCCTTGCCGCCGACCGACCAGCCCGTCCAGGTATTGGCGTTGGAATTCGAACCGATGAACCAGGCCGCACCGCCACCGGCGCCGATGTAGAAGCCTTCCTGGGCATTGATCGACTGCGCCTGCACCGCGGCCGGCGCCAGAACCATCAATGCCGCCGTAAAGAGTTTCTTCATCCGTCCAACCCCACTCGTTAAGGAACCACGAACGAACAACTCCCCCGCCTTGATTTGGTTGCATTGCCGCCCCAGTCGCCGCGCCGGCGTCAACGTGGGTCGTTGTGACCACTCGCCCGGCGAAAGGCGAAGTCAGAGCGCCTTGTCCCCTCTTGCCTTCGTCCGCATCATCGTCTCCATGGCCCTCTATCGGTACATCACCGTCTCCCCTATCGCCGGCGCCCTGGGCGCGGAGATCGGCGGCGTCGACATCGGCGCCGGCCTCGACGATGCGACGATCGCCGAGATCCGCCGCGCGTTGCTCGAGCACCTGGTGATCTTCTTCCGCGGCCAGAGCCTCGACGATGCAAGCCACAAGGCCTTCACCCGCCGCTTCGGCAAGATCTTCATCCATCCCAACTTCAACACCGGCGCCGGCGATCCGGAAATCGTGCGCGTCGTGCGCGCGCCCGGGGATGAGCGCATCGTGGGCGAAGAGTGGCATTCCGATACCACGATGATGCCCGAGCCGCCGATGGGCGCCATCCTCTATGCGCTCGACGTGCCTCCTTACGGCGGCGACACGCTGTTCGCCAACCAGTACCTCGCCTACGAGAGCCTCTCCGACGGCATGAAGTCGATGCTGGCGGGTCTCCGCGCCGTACACAGCGACATCCGCGTCGCCGGCCCGCAGGCCGGGATGAACGCCCGCCGCGCGATCAAGGTGCGCGAGGATTCGAACTGGCGGCCGACCGAGAGCCTGCATCCAGTGGTGCGGACGCATCCCGAAACCGGCGCCAAGTGCCTGTTCGTGAACCACTCCTATTCATGCCGTTTCGAGAACATGACCGAGCGCGAGAGCAGGCCCCTGCTCGACTTCCTGATGGATCACGGTCACCGGCCTGAATTCACCTGCCGCTTCCGCTGGGAGGCCGGCTCGATCGCCTTCTGGGACAATCGCTGCACCAAGCACCTGGCCGTCCACGATGCCGGTCCCTTCCACCGCCGCATGCAGCGCACGCAGATCGCAGGCGACGCCGTCGTCTGATCGACGACGGCGCCGGGAGACCCGCTACTTCTTCTCGATGTTCCAGAAGACCGGTACGGGCGAGACGACGCTGCCGGTCACGTTCTTCCGGATCGCCATGGCGTTGTTGTACTGGCCGAGGAAGGCGTGCGTGGGGACCTCGGCGGCGCGGAGCTGGAGCTTCTCGACGATCTCCTTGCGCTTGGTCTCGTCGACCTCGTCGGCGAAGGCGTCGCGCAGGCGGGTGATCTCGGCGTCGCACGGCCAGCCGAACCAGGCCTTGTCGCACGCCGCACTGATGAAGCTGTAGGTCAGAGGATCGAGCGAATCGGCCCCCGAAGTGGACGTAATGAGGACGTTCCAGCCGCCCTTGTCCGGCGGATCTTTCCGGGCGCGACGGGCGACCAGCGTCTGCCAGTCCATCGACTGCATGTCGACCTTCATACCGGCCTTCTCCATCAGCGACTTGGCGATCGGCGCCATGTTCGTCAGCACGTAGAGATCGGTCGAATGCAGCAGCACGACGGGCGTATTGTCGTAACCGCCCTCGGCCAGCAGCTGCCTGGCCTTGGCGAAGTCGCTCTCGTACTTGTCGGCGAAGCCCGCGGTCGTCTCGTAGGGCCCACCGCACATGAACATCGCCTTGCAGACCGTGTAGTATGCAGGGTCGCCGATGACGCCGTTCAGGAAATCCTTCTGGTTCAGCGCATAGAGCATCGCCTGCCGGTTCTTGGCGTTGTCGAACGGCTTGTGCAGCTGGTTGAAGCGATAGATGTACTGGTTGCCCCACTTGTTGGTGGTCACCATCGAGACGTTGCGGTCCTTCTTCAGCAGCGGATAGAGGTCGTGCTGCGGCGACTCGATGACGTCGATCTCGCCGGCCTGCAGCGCGTTCACTGCCGTCTGCTGGTCGGGAATGGCGACCCATTCGACCCTGTCGACCTTGGCGATCTTGCCGCCGGCCAGGCCGGAGGCGGGCTCGGACCGCGGCTTGTACTTGGGGTTCTTCACATAGACCGTCTTGTCGCCGGGCTTCCACTCGTCGGCCTTGAAGATGAACGGGCCGGAGCCCACGAACTCCTTGATCTGGTCGGTTCCCGGCGTCTCGGCGACCCGCTTGGGCATGATGAAGGGATTGCCCGAGGGCTTCGACAGGGCCTGCAGGACGACGCCGGTCGGCGCCTTCAGCACGATCTGGAAGGTCTTGGCATCGACGGCCTTCAGCTCGGCAACCTTCGGCCACAGGATGGCGCCCAGGCTGTCGCGCGACGCCCAGCGCTTGAGCGACGCGATGACGTCCTCGGTGGTGACGGGCTGGCCATCGTGGAATTCGAGCCCGTCGCGCAGGGTGAAGGTCCAGGTGAGCTTGTCGGGCGAGGTGTCCCACTTCTCGACCATCTGCGGCTTGACCTGCAGCTTGTCGTCGAGCGCGAACAGCGTGTCATAGACCAGATAGCCGTGATGCTGGGTGATCAGCGCCGTCGTCCAGATCGGATCGATGATCTTGAGATCCGAATGAAGCGCCACCTTGAGGGCGGACTGCGGGGCTTGCGCCGAAGCGGGCGCAGGCACGGCGAACGGCACCACCGCGGCCGCGGCGGCGAGCGCGCAGATGAAACGACGACCCATGTTCAGCATGAAAACTCCTTACCCTTTGCCTTACCCGGTGAACCGACAATAAGGCGCGCGGCC
>CAIYWM010000700.1 GCA_903929895.1 uncultured Alphaproteobacteria bacterium | reverse complement strand
GGTGCGGTCCCAGTCGATCCGGGGCGCGCGGTAGTTGGGATCGTCGGCGAAATTCTCGCCCAGCTCCTCGGCGGCCGCCGCTTCCATGCGCAGGTCCATCTCGACCCGCACCACGTCGGCGAAGGCGCGCACCGATTCGATCGGCTTCAGGCGGCGGAAGCGCGGCTGGGTGCGCTCGACCAGTTCGGCCATCCAGTAGAAAAGGTCGAGATCCTGCTCGAAGGCCTTCCCGATGCCGGGCCGCAGCACTTTCACGGCGACGTCGCGGCCGTCGGTCGTGACCGCGAAGTGAACCTGAGCGATCGAGGCGGCCGCCACCGGCACGTCGTCGAAACTGGAGAAGACGGCGGCGAGCGGCTGGCCCAGCTCGCTTTCGATGATCCGTCGCGCCTCGGCACCGGGGAAGGCCGGGATATGGTCCTGCAGGCGCGCGAGATCGGCCGCCACTTCCTCGCTCAACAGATCGGCGCGGGTCGACAGCGCCTGGCCGAGCTTGATGAAGGACGGGCCCATGTCCTGCAGTGCCGCCGCCAGCCGTTCGCCCGGACGGCGCGTGTCGCCGCGCGGCGCGAACAGGCGCGCCCAGGCGATCAGCGCCGGCGCGATGCCCAGCGACTCGAGCGGAAACAGCGCATCGTGACGCGCGAAGCTCACCGCCATGCGCAGCAGGCGCCAACCGTTTCGAAGTGCGCGGAACATCTAGATACGCCAGCCCTGGTGCAGCGCCACGACTCCCAGCGACATGTCGCGCCAGGAGACGTTGGCGAACCCGGCGGCCCGCATGCGCGCCGCCAGCTCGCGCTGCGGCGGGAAGCGGCGGATGCTTTCGTGCAGATAACGGTATGAGTCGGCGTCCCGGGCGATGACCCTGCCGAAGAACGGCAGCGCGCGTTCCGAATAGGCGTCGTAGACGCGCCCGATCGGCGCCGAGGTCACCTTGCTGAACTCCAGGCAGTAGAAGCGTCCCCCGGGCTTCAGCACGCGCCAGGCATCGCGCAGGGCCTGGTCGATGTCGGTGACGTTCCGCAGGCCGAAGGCGATCGTATAGGCGTCGAACGAGCGATCCGGGAACGGCAGGTGCTCCGCATCGCCGGTCGCCCAGGTGAGGCCCTGCAACAGGCCGCGATCGACGGCGCGGTCGCGGCCGACCTCGAGCATCGCCGGATTGATGTCGCAGACGGTGACATCGGGCCGCTCGCCCTGCCGGTGCAGCAGCCGGAAGGCGATGTCGCCGGTGCCGCCGGCCACGTCCAGCAGCTTCTCGCCCGGCCGCGGGTTCACCACGTCGACCATGGCGTTCTTCCAGAGCCGGTGCACCCCGCCCGACATCAGGTCGTTCATCAGGTCGTAGCGCGGGGCCACGCTGGCGAAGACCTCGCGCACCAGGCCGGCCTTTTCGGCAGCCGGCACGTCGCGAAATCCGAAGGAGGCACGCCCCTCCGGGGCCTGTCCCTCGGGGCGGGCTGCGCTAGGATCGTCGGGAAGGGCTTGGTCCATGGGGCCGCAACCTAGAGGAATCGCCATGCTGCTGAAAGACCGGGTCATCCTGATCACCAACGTCGAGAAATTCGCAGGGCACGGCACCACAAGGGTCGCCCTGGCGCAGGGCGCGACCGTTCTGG
>CAIYWM010000699.1 GCA_903929895.1 uncultured Alphaproteobacteria bacterium | reverse complement strand
CGCCTTGATCGAGTACGTGCAGGCCTATCTCAAGGGCCATGGCGTCGAGTCGAAGCTGGTGCCCAACGAGGACGGCTCGAAGGCCAATCTGTTCGCCACTGTCGGTCCCAACGTCCCGGGCGGTGTCGTCCTGTCGGGCCATACCGATGTCGTGCCGGTCGACGGCCAGCCCTGGGTCACCGACCCGTGGACGCTCACGCTGAAGGACGGCAAGTATTACGGCCGCGGCACCTGCGACATGAAGGCGTTCTACGCCATCGGCCTCGCCATGCTGCCGGAGTTCCTGAAGGCTCCCCTCAAGAAGCCGATCCACTTCGCGCTCTCCTACGACGAGGAGATCGGCTGCTTCGGCGCGCATTCGCTGGCCGCCCGCATGGCGACCGAGGTGCCGAAGCCCCGGGTCATCATCATCGGCGAGCCGACCATGATGACCGTGGTGCACGCCCACAAGGGCAGCCAGAGCTACGTCACCAAGTTCACCGGCTTCGAGGCCCACTCCTCGATGACCCATCTCGGCGTCAGCGCCATCCATTTCGCGGGCGAGTTCATCCACTACCTCAACACGGTGCAGGAGGAGCTCGAGGCCGCCGCCCCCAAGGACAGCGAGTTCATGCCGGCCGCGGCGACCTTCAACGTCGGCACCATCATCGGCGGTACCGCGGGCAACATCCTGGCGCGCGAGTGCGAGGTCCTGTGGGGCTATCGCGAGCTGCCGACCCGGCCGATCGAGGAGCTGGGCGAACGCGCCAAGAAGTGGCTGAAGGAAGAGCTGCTGCCGAAGATGAAGGCCAAGCACCCGGCGGCCGGCATCGAGACCGAACTGCGCGCCTCGACGCCCGCCTTCTCGCCCGAGGGCAATGACGACGCCAAGACCCTGGCCGGGAGTTGGTCGGGCTCCAACACGGTCGGCGCCGTCGTCTACGCCACCGAAGCCGGCATCTTCCGCAAGGTGCTGGGCGTGCCCACGGTGGTCTGCGGCCCCGGTGACATCGCCCAGGCGCACCAGCCGAACGAGTTCATCCTGGCGTCGCAGATCGATGCCGGCGAGGAATTCATGAAGCGTATGCTCGAGTGGTCCTGCCGGGACTAGGTGCAGGGGCGGGCGTGGTGAAGAGCCTCCCCCGTCCATGACGAGTGCGGTCGCAACCCGGGACGGCCGCTCGCTCAGCTATCTCGAAGTCGGGGATCCGCAGGGGGCGCTGGTCCTCCATAATCATGGTGGACCCAGTTGCCGGCTCGAAGCGCGTCTCTTCGCGAATTCGGCATCGAAGAACCGGTTGCGGCTGATTTGCGTGGACCGGCCCGGCATCGGACGGTCGACGCCCCAGAAGGTGCGCACCTACGCCGGCTGGGCCGACGACCTGACGGATATCGCCGATGCATTGGGATATCGCGAGTTCGGCGTGACGGGCTGGTCGGAGGGTGGGCCATGGGCGCTGGCGGCGGCTGCCTACATCGATCCCCTTAGGTTGCGCCATGTCAGCAGCATCGCGGGCGGCAGCTACGGCGCCTTCGGCGACAACTGGGCTGCGGATCATCTTTCCAGGGCGGATGCGCTGGGTGGATCGCTGGCGCTGCGCTTCAAGCCCGGCTTCCGTCTCATGTATGCTGCTCTTGGCGTGACCGCCAAATACTTCCGTGCGACCTTCGTCGAGCAAGTGCGGAAAGCCGTGAATGACTACGACCGACAGATCCTGCTGCAACCGGATGTCGATGCGATCTTCAGCGACATGTCCGCCGAGTGCTTTGCTCGAGGCAGCGACGGCCTGGTTCGCGACAGTGAACTGCTCTATCGGCGCTGGGATTTTGACGTGAGGGCGATCGAGCGGACGGTCCACCTGTGGCAAGGCACGGATGACCGGCTTGTACCGGCTTTCATCAACAAGACCGTCGCCGACCGGATGCCGGGCGCCGAATGGCATGCGGTTGAAGGGGCCGGTCATTTCGTGGCGATCGGTTCGGCTGACGAGCTGTTCGCAATCGCCGCCGGGGAACTGGGGCCGAAGCCATGTCGCACCTGATCGCCGTCGACTGGGGCACGAGCTCGCTGCGCGGCGCACGCCTCGATACGGCGGGTAACGTACTGGAGGAGAAGGGCGCGCCGCTCGGCATCCTCAATGTTCCCAACGGCGACTTCGCCGGCGTCTTCGCCGCGTTGTTCTCCGAGTGGATGAAGCCGGCCGGCACCACCTGCCTGATCTCCGGCATGGCCGGCAGCCGGCAGGGCTGGGTCGAGGCGCCTTACGTCGCCTGTCCGGCCGGCCTCGCAGACCTCAAGCGCCACCTGCACTGGATCGAGCCGGAACGCATCGCCCTGGTGCCCGGCCTCAGCGTCGAGCAGGGCGAGGTGCCCGACGTGATGCGCGGCGAGGAGGTGCAGATCTTCGGCGCACTGCGGCTGGCGGGTCTTTCTGATGGGCTGTTCGTGCTGCCCGGTACGCACAGCAAATGGGCGACGGTGCGTGAGGGCCGCATCGTGGGCTTCCGCACTTGCATGACCGGCGAGTTCTATGGCCTGCTCAGCCAGCATTCGATCCTGGCGCGCACGCTCGCGGCCGACGCAGCGCTCGACGAGGCGATGTTCCTGCGCGGCGTGACGCGCGCCGGCAACGGCGAGGGGCTGCTGCACAATGCCTTCGGCGTGCGGGCGCTTGCCTTGTTCGACCGGCTGTCGCCGGCGCAGTCGGCGAGTTACCTGTCGGGCCTGCTGATCGGGGAAGAACTGCGCCACGAAGCCCCGGCCGCCCGCGACGTGATCGCGATCGGCGCACCGGCGCTCACGGCGCGCTATGCTCTCGCTTTGAAGGCGATGGATGTCGCCGTGCGCTGCTTCGGTGGCGAAGCCACATGGGCAGGGATGAGGGCCTTGCAGGGATGACGAGCATCGACAGGTTCAGGGACGCGATGCGCGAGCTGCCGCTTGTCGCCATCCTGCGCGGGCTGAAGCCCGAGGAGGCGCCGGCGATCGGCGACGCGCTGGTCGAGGCGGGCTTTCGCCTGATCGAAGTGCCGCTCAATTCGCCGCGGCCGCTCGACAGCATCGCGGCCTTGCGCAAGCGCTTCCCCGACGCCGTGATCGGCGCCGGCACGGTGCTGACGGCCGCCGAGGCGCGCGACGTCGCGTCGGCCGGCGGCGAACTGGTCGTCGCACCGAACTTCGATCCCGAGGTCGTCGGGGAAACCGTACGGCTCGGCATGGCGAGCCTGCCCGGTATCCTGACGCCGACGGAAGCCTTCGCCGCTCTCAAGGCCGGCGCGCACGGATTGAAGCTGTTTCCCGCCGAGATCGCCTCACCCGCCGTGGTGAAGGCGCTGCTGGCGGTGCTGCCGAAGGGCACGCGGCTGATCCCGGTCGGCGGCATCGGCGCGGACAACTTGGGAGCCTGGCGCGCGGCCGGCGCCGCAGGCTTCGGCCTCGGCTCCTCGCTCTACAAACCGGGCGACGATGCGGCCACGGTGCGCGCGAAAGCGGCATCCATCGTCTCGGCCTGGCGCAAATAAAAGAAAACGCGGGAGAGGAAACATGAAGATCAAGAGCTACGAGATTTTCCGCTGCGATGCTGGCTGGCGCCTGTTCTCGTTCCTCAAGCTGGTGACCGACAGCGGTCCGGTCGGCTGGTCGGAATACAATGAGAGCTTCGGCAGTCCCGGCCTCTCGGGCGTCATCGAGAACCTGATGCCGAGCGTGGTCGGCATGGACCCGATGGAGATCGAGCTGGTGAACGCGGTGCTCGCCACCAAGTCGACCCAGTCGCGGGGCGGCGTGGTGCGGCAGGCGATCGCCGCCATCGAGAACGCGCTGCTCGACATCAAGGGCAAAGCGCTGGGCGTGCCGGTCTATCAGCTGTTCGGCGGCAAGCTGCGCGACCGCATTCCCGTCTACTGGTCGCATTGCGGCTCCTATCGCATGCGCAATCCCGATCTCTGCGGCACGCCGGCGGTGAGCTCCTATGACGACATGGCCAGGACCGGCGAGGAGGTCCGCAGGAAGGGGTTCACCGCCTGCAAGACCAACATCGCCATGGAAGTCGACGGCAAGCTGCGCGCCTATCGGCCGGGCTTCGTCGTCGGCAAGGGCTTTCCCGAGCGCAACTGGGACGCCTTCATCGCGCGCAGTGCGGCGAAAACTGTCGAAGCGTTCCGCGCCGGCGCCGGTCCCGATGTCGGCATCATGCTCGACACCAACTTCCATTTCCGCACCGAGGGCTTCAAGCGCATCGCCGAGGCGGTAGGCCCGACCGGCCTCACCTGGCTCGAGCTCGACATCCACGATCCGAAGTCGATCGCCATGATCCGCCGCGACGCGCCCTGTCCCATCGCCTCCGGCGAGACCCTGCTGGAGCGCCGCGACTTCCGGCCGTACTTCGAGGCCTATGCCTTCGACACCGCCATCGTCGACGTGATCTGGAACGGCTTCAATGAGTCCCTGAAGATCGCCTCGATGGCTGACGTCTACGAGGTGAACGTGGCGCCGCACAATTTCTATGGCCACCTGGCCAGCGCCATCTCGGCGCATTTCTGCGCCGCCGTGCCGAACTTCCGGATCATGGAGATCGACATCGACGGCGTGCCGTGGCGCGACGAGATCGTCGACAATCCGCCGGTCTTCGAGAATGGCGACTATCTGTTGCCGAAGGGGCCAGGCTGGGGCGTCGAGCCGAACGAGGCGGCGATGCGCCGGCACCCGCCCAAGACCTATGTCGTGGCGCAATAGTTGTTACACGACAGGTCCGGCTCCCGTATTGCAAATGCACAGGCTGTGATGCAAACTTTGCCTCGTTTCGAGTAGGAGTGAGGCTGTAGTGAAAGCGCCGCGTAGCGGGAGGCGCCGCAGGAGCGCGAGGCGAAAGGGTAGAGGAGCGCGGCTGTCGGCGCTGGTTCTGGCAGGGGTCGTATCGACGACAGCAACTGCATCAGCGCAGGACACGCGCTGGGATGGGCTTCTGTCCAACTCGAACTGGTACGTGGCGATCCCGAACCTGGTCGCCTACGCCAGCGGCAACCGCAATACGACCAGCAATCCCTTCCCGATCGGCGACCAGACCCTATGGGCGCTGGGCACCGCGACCAACGGCGTCTTCACCGGGCAGAGCGAGGCGACGTTCGCCATCGGCTCCACGGTCACGGCGCCCACCACCTCGTCCATGCAGGGCATCGTCACCGACGCTGGGCAGATCCGGATTCAGTTCACCTCGGCCGGCAGCCCGACGATCGTCGGGATCGGCCAGATGCGCGAGATCGGCGGCGTGCCGCTGATGGAAATGCAGATGATCACCGGCACCTCGCTGCTGGTCACCCACTGGGCCTACATGGCGCCCTACAATCCGGCCGTGTTCACGCCGCCCTCGCCGACACAGTATGTGAGCGCCGACGTTACTTCGCCGCAGTGGCGCTGGACGGCCGGCACGACCTGGTAGGTGTCGAGCCCCACCGTGTTCGGCACGGCGACGCCCGGCACCTTCAAGATCACCGGCTACAGCAACGGATACTACTGGGGCGTGGGGGCGGCGCCGCTCGACAGCCCGGTCGGCAATTTCACCGTGCTGGGCTCGATGACGCCCGAGGGAAACGTCCTGTTCAGCCTGCTGTTCGGCGCCTCGCTGGACAGTCTTTCGGGGCAGATCACGGGAGATGCCACGACCGGCAACATGGCCCTTCGGGCTTACACCCTGTCCGGCCCGGTCGGCGCGCCGACGCTGGCCAGCATCATGCCGGTCTCCACCATCGCCGCGGGACAGACCTATTTCCTGAGCAATGTCGGCTCGACCGTCATCCCGGCCTTCACCGGCGGCACGCTCCAGGTCGACGAGAGCAGCGGCGTCTATACCCAGAACTTCCTGGTCGACGGATCGGCCACCAATCGCCTCGACCTGCGCGGCAACTCGGCCGTCCTGACCGGCGTGCTCTCCGATGCCCTGCCCGGCACGCCGTGCAATCTCACCCTCGCCAACAGCGGGCTTGGCGGAAGCGTCACCTTCGCCGGAAACAGCACCTATAGCGGTCTCACGACGATCGAGGCCGGCGCCACCCTGTCTGTCGACGGTTCGATTGTCTCGCCGGTCCAGGTCCAGGGCATTCTGCGGGGCACGGGAGCGATCCGGGGCGCCACCACGGTGCAGAGCGGCGGCACGCTGGCGCCGGGCAACAGCCCGGGCACGCTCACCTTCGGCGCGCCGGTGGTCATGGCGGCGGGCAGCACGCTTTCCCTCGACATCGACGGCACGGGGACCGGCAATGGGGCCGGCAACTTCAGCCGCGTGGTGGTGTCGGGCGCCGGCAACGGCTTCACTGCCGGCGGCACCTTGCAGCCTGTCCTGCGCGGCATCACCGGCGCCGCGACCAACAGCTTCACGCCGTCCATCGGGCAGCAGTTCATGGTCGTCGCGGCTGAAGGAGGCGTGCAGGGGAGTTTCGCGGGGCTTGCCCAGCCTGCAGGCCTGGCGGCGGGAACGAGGTTCGACGCCCTCTATGCGCCGTCTTCCGTATCGCTGGTGGTGACGCCCGCTTCCTACGGCAATCTCGGTGCCGCCGGCCTGCCCCAGACGTCCAGCCAGGCCTCGGTCGGGCAGGCGCTCGACGTGCTCCGTCCCGCAGCGGGCGTGCGCATGAGCGGCCTCGCGCAGTCGCTCTTCGCGCCGCTCTACACCCTGCCGGCCGCGTCGATCCCGCAGGCGCTCGATCAGCTTTCGCCCAGCCTCTATGGCGACATGATGCTGTCGGCGCGCCAGGGCTTCTACGGCTTTGCCGATCAGGTCAGCCAGCGGCTGGGGACCCGCCGTGCCGGACAGGGCAGCGGGCCGAACGTTGCCATGGCCTGTGGCGATGCCTGCAAGGGACTGCCCAATGCCGCGCCCAACACGGTGGCGGGGCCGCTCGGCACGACCGCCTGGCTCTCGGGCTTCGGGCAGTGGATGCAGGTCGCCGCGGGGTCCGCCCCCGGCTTCCAGTCGTCGCTTGCCGGTGTGATGGTCGGTCTCGACGTGGAGCTGGCGCCGGGCTTCGTCGGCGGTATCGCGCTGGGAGGCGGCAGCGCAAACACCTTCGCCGGCAACGGCGCGACGGCCCTGGGATCGGCGCTGCAGGCGACGATCTACGGCGAGTACGCCGCCGGACCGTTCTTCGTCGGCGGCCAGGCGTCCTATCTGCGCTTCGACCAGACCACGACCCGTCCGATGGGGGCCTGGAACAGCGTGTCGCGGGACAGTCTCGTGACGACCGGGCTGGGGGGCCAGGTGGCGGCAGGGTTTCGACTGGCCTGGGAGGGTTGGGCGGTGGAGCCGACGGTGGGACTCGCCGCAGCCGGATTCTCCTCGCCGGGCACCGTCGATCAGAACAGCAACGGACTCGCCCAGCAGATCGACGGGCAGTCGCTCACCAGCGTGCGTGGCACCCTGACGCTGCCGGTCAATCGCACCCTCATGCTGGCCGACCAGCGCTCCCTCGCCCTGCGCGGGTTGCTCGGTTGGGCGCACGAGTTTGCAGACGTTTCGGCGACCACCCAGGCGGCCTTCGCCGCTGCCCCCGGGGTGCCGTTTGCGACGACCAGCGCAGCGATCTCACGCGATTCGGTTTTGGTCGGGCTCTCCGCCGATTTCGCCCTCGAAGATGGCGTAACCTTCTTTGCCGGCTGGCAGGCCGCGATCGGCTCGTCCTCGACGGCGCAGACACTTCGCGCGGGGCTGCGCGTGACGTGGTAGACGCTGGTCCTTCGAATTCGATGACCCCGTTCCGGGAGTAAATCATGATCCGCACACTCATTGGCACGTCTCTGGGGCTCTTGCTGGTGGCCGGCTCTGCCGAGGCTCAGGTCTATTGCCGCGCTGAAGGCGTGCCGCACGGCTGCGTCTGGGCGCCCCGCGGCGCCGGAGCGCCGGGAGTCGGCGTGGTTCCGGGCGTCGGAGCCGGTGCGCCCGGCGTCGGCGTCGCGCCGGGTGTCGGCGTTGGGGCTCCCGGTGTCGGTGTCACGCCCGGCGTGGGCGCGGGCGCTCGTGGCGTCGGGGTGGCCCCCGGACACCCCGGGGGTGGGGAAGTGAACGAGGGCGGACCGGTCAATCGCGCCGGCCGGCGCTAACTCAAGCTGAAAAATCCAAAGAAGATCGGCGAGGGCCCTTGTGTTTTTGAACCATCAAGATATATCTTGGATATGTTAAGACATAGAAAGGATAAACCCTTGAGAGGTTTTCATCATCATCGGGACGAGCAGTCCCATCGGCATCATTTTGGTCGGCGCGGCTTTGGCCGGCCGGGCCATGGCTGGGAAGGGCATGCCGGCGACGGCCACGGCGGGCGGGGACGCCGGCGCGTCTTCGATTCGGGTGAGCTGCGGCTCGTGCTGCTGAAGCTGATCGCCGACGAGCCGCGGCACGGCTACGAGCTCATCCGCGCCATCGAGGAACTGACCGGCGGCAGATACGTGCCGAGCCCCGGCATGATCTATCCGACGCTGACCCTGCTCGACGAAATGGGCCACATCGCCGAGGCGAAGTCGGAAGGCGCGCGCAAGTCCTTCGCGGTCACGCCGGACGGGATCGCCCATCTCGCGGAGCGCAAAGTGGAGGTCGACGCGCTGTTTGCACGACTGGCCGAACTCGCCGGACTGCAGGAGCGCACCGACTCCGCGCCCGTGCGCCGGGCCATGGGCAATCTTCGCGAGGCGCTGATCAACCGCCTGGGGCGCGATGGCGTCCAGAAGAAGACGGTCCACGACGCCGTCGCCATCATCGACGAAGCCGCGCAGAAGATCGAACGCCTATGAGCACCACCAGCATCGCGCGCGTGCCGACCGCCAATGGCAGCCGCTACCTCCAGCAGCTCTGCAAGCACTGGAGCCACAATCTCGAAGTCGAGTTCACGCCGGACAAGGGCAAGGTGGTGTTTCCGCGCAATGCCCGCGGGGCCGACTGGCCGGGCGACGCCACTCTCGTACTGGCGGCGCATGCCGACGCGCTGGAATGCCGGCTCGAGGCCAGCGCCGCGGGACAGCTCGAAGGGCTCAAGGGGGCGGTTGCGAGTCACCTCGATCGCTTCGCCTTCCGCGAGGCGCCACTCGCCTTCGACTGGCGCGATGCGTGACAAGCCGCGCGCTTGTTAACGCGAAGGCGGGCCTGCACATTCCGCACGCGTGCAGCCCGAGGAGCCCATGTCCAACCTTCCTGAAGACGTCTTTAGCGAGCCCGAGGATTTTTCGCCGGATACGCTGGCCAATCTGGGTCCACTGGCCCGCCTCGCCGGCGAATGGGAGTCCGACAAGGGCATCGACATCGCGCCCAAGGCGCCGGGTCCGGAGCAGCGCAACTTCCGGGAACGTATCCGGATGGAGCCGATCGACCCTCAGCCCAACGGACCGCAGCTCCTCTATGGATTGCGCTACCACATCCACATCAACACCGACGAGGAAGCCATCACCTTCCACGACCAGGTCGGCTACTGGCTGTGGGAGCCGGCCACCGGCCTGATCATGCAATCCATCGCCATCCCGCGCGGCCAGGTCGTGCTGGCGGGCGGGACGGCAAAGCCGGGAGACAAGACGATTTCCGTGGAGGCCACACGCGGCGACACGCGCTTCGGCATCTGCTCGACCACCTTCCTCGAGCAGGCGTTCCGGACCGACTACTACCGCATCGACATCACCTTCAACGATGACGGTTCCTGGTCCTACGTGACGCGCACCGATTTGGCGGTCCGCGGCAAGACGCCGGCCTTCAACCACCGCGACACCAACACCTTGCGCCGGGTCGCGGCGCCGGCCCAGAACCCGATGGTCGACCGGCTGAAGAGCGGCAAGTTCGACTGAGCCTGCGCTATTTCAGCTTCAGCCCGACCACCCGCAGCAGCCCATCCGGCACCGGACGGAATCCTTCGAGCCGGACCGTATGGGTCGCCAGGTTCTGCGGGTGGTACAGGTAGAAGATCCAGCCCTTGTCGAGGAAGCGTTCGGTGACCTTGCGGTAGATCGCCTTGCGTGCCTCGAACTCGGTGGCGGCGCGGGCTTCCTGGTGCCAGCCGTCCAGTTCCTTGTCGCAGTATTTCCCCATGTTCTGCGGCGCGCCGCAGGTCTGGAAGACCACCGAATTGCCGTCGGGATCGCTGCGGCCGCTCCAGGTCAGCGCATAGACCTGGAAGTCGCCGTCCTCGCCGGCCTTCAGCGCGGTCGCCACCTCGACGACGCGGAGCTTCAGGTCGAAGCCCGCCTCGGCCACCAGCGACTGCACGACCTCGGCGATGGCGCGCGACTCCGGCGCGTTGTTCACCATGTAGTCGAGGGTGAGTTTGCCGGTGATGCCGGCCTCCTTCATCAGCGCCTTCGCCTTGGCAATGTCGCGCTTGGGAATCGGGAAGTCTTTTTGGTAGTAGGGGCTCTGCGGGCTGACCCACTGGTTGCCCGGCACGAACTCGCCGTTGAACACGACCTGGTTGATGGCGTCGCGGTCGAGCGCCAGCTCGAAGGCGCGGCGCACCCTCGGGTCCTTGCCCAGCGGATTGTTCGACTTGGGCCCATTCTCCTGATTGATCATCAGCCCGAACCAGGCGAGCGAGACCGAGTTGGCGAGCTTCAGCTTGGGATCGGCGCGCACGGTCGGAATGTCGGTCGCCAGGATTCTCTCTGTGAGGTCGATGCCGCCCGAGCGCAGGTTGGCCAGGCGCACGGTCGTATCGACGATCGGCAGGTAGGTGATCTTGCCGATGAAGACCTGGTCCTTGTTCCAGTAGTCGGCGAACTTCTCGACCACGATGCGGTCCTGCTGGACCCGTTCGACGAACCTGTAGGGGCCGGCGCACACGGGCTTCAGGCCGAATTTATCGCCCGCCGCCTCCGCGGCCTTGGGCGAGACCATCATGCCTGAACGGTCGGTGAGCTGGGCCAGCAGCGGGGAGAAGGGCTGCTTCAGGTTCAGCTTGATGGTCAGCGGATCGACGACATCGACGCTTTCGACGATGCCGATCTCGGGCTTGCGGAACGACCCCTTCATGTTCAGGTGGCGTTCGAGGCTGTACTTGGCTGCGGCGGCGTCGAGCGGCTCGCCGTCATGGAATTTCACGCCGGGGCGCAGCTTGATCAGGACCGTCTTGCCGTCGGCGGAGGTCTCGTGGCCGAGCGCGAGCTGCGGCACGATCGCGAGCTTCTCGTCGATGTCGAACAGCTTGTCGCAGATCGAGGCGAAGACGATGCGGCCCGTATAGGTGCGCGACAGGCTGGGGTCGAGCACGTCCGGATCGTCACCAATACCGATCCTGAGATGGCCCTGCGCCGAGGCGGCACTTGCCGCCGCGCAGAGCGCCAATGTCACGAGAAAGCGATGAGCCGTCCGCCGCATGATGCCCTCCGTCCTGACCGTCCGGAGACTCCAGCACGCGCCGTGCCATGCGGCCGGGCGAAGCTCGGCCTCTACCGGACTTCGAAGCCCATCTTGGCCAGCGCCGCGCGCAGCGTTTCGCGGCCGTTCATCGCCTTGATCGGCCCCAGCCGGTTCAGCACGCGCTGGGTCCAGGTTGCGGCCTGCAGCTCGTGGCGGGCCGAGAACTTGCTCATCTCGGCGTCATAGGCGGCGCGCAGGGCCTCTTCCTTTGACGCATCGTAGCGCTCGGTGTGCAGCACGACCGACTGCGGCAGGCGGGGCTTCACCTCGCCTTCGCCCTTTTCCGTGGCATATCCGACGCAGAGGCCGAACACGACCACGGCCTGGGGCGGCAGGCCCAGCAGCTCGGCGACGCGCATGGGGTCGTTGCGCATGGCGCCGATGTAGACGGTACGCAGGCCCATCGATTCCGCAGCGACCACGGCGTTCTGGGCCGCCAGTGCCGCGTCGATCGAGGCGACCATGAAGGTCTCGAGCCAGGGCATGGTCTCGAACGGGGTCTTCGTCGCGTTCGAGATGCGCTGGTTGCGCGACATGTCGGCGATCCAGGCGATGAACAGCGGGCACTGCTCGATATGCTTCTGGCCGCCGGCGATCTCGGCCAGCACCTTCTTCTTGGCGGGATCGGTGACGGCGAGCGCCGACCACCACTGCATGTTGGAGCTGGTGGCGGCCGACTGGGCGGCGGCGATCATGCTCTCCAGCGCGCCGGCCGGCACCGGATCGGGCTTGTAGCTGCGCACCGAGCGGTGATCGAGCATCGTGGCGATGGTTTCGTTCCACGGGCCGGCCGTGGGGACGGCCTCGGCGCCATAGCGGCGGGCGAGGGCTTCGGTCTTGGCGGGGGTAGCAGGCGTCAGGGAGTCCATCAGGCAATGCTCTCGGGTTTGCGGCGGGTGAGGGCGGTCACCAGCGCCAGGAAGATGAAGCCGGTGACGATCATGAAGATGGCGCGCGGCTCGCCATGGTCCATCAGGAATCCATAGAGCAGCGGGGCGATCATGCCGCCCAGGTTGAAGCCGGTGCTGACGAAGCCGAACACCTTGCCGAACGAGCCCGGCGGCGTGACGGCGCGCACCATCATGTCGCGAGACGGCTGGATGATGCCGTTGAGCAGGCCGCCCAGCGACATGACGCCGATCAGCACCGCGGCCGGCATGTTCACCCAGGCCATCAGGATCGCCATGGTTGAGGTGCAGGCGAAGCCGACGGCCGCCACGCGCTCGTGGTGCGGCGTGCGGTCGGCGATGATGCCGCCCAGCAGCACGCCGCCGGCGCTGAACAGCAGGAAGCCCGACAGCGCCACGCTGGCCACCGAGAAGGGCGTGCCATGGATCTGCGCCATGCCGACAACGGTGAAGGTCTGGATGCCGCCATTGGCCATGGCGAGGCAGAAGAAGAACAGAAGGTTGCGCAGGATCGGCGCGCTCAGCAGCAGGTCGAGCCCGACCTTCTGGCCGCTCTCCTTGGTCGGCTGCTGCCCGGGCTTGTGCACGACGCGCGGCAGGATGCTGCCCGCCACGATCAGCAGCAACGCGGTCGCGATCGACAGGCCGGCGACGAACAGGAAGGCGCCGCGCCAGCCCCACAGGGCGGCGCAGGCCAGCGCCAGCGCCGGCGTGACGCCCGAGCCGAGGTAGCCCGCGAAGGTGTGGATCGAGAAGGCCTTGCCGATCCGCTTGTGATCGATGGTGGCCGACAGGATCGAATAGTCGGCCGGGTGATAGACGGTGTTGGCGAGGCCGAGGAAGCCGTAGGCGATGACGAAGAACCAGTAGCCGGGCAGCAGCGCGGCCGCCGCGACGGCGAGACCGCCCAGGATCAGGCCGCCGGTCAGCATGGCGCGCGGGCCGACCCGGTCGACCAGGAAGCCGGCCGGCGTCTGCAGCAGGGCGGAGGCGGCATTGAACGCCGTCAGTGCGAAGCCGATCTCGACATAGCTGACGCCGAACGCCTCGCGCACTTCGCCGAACAGCGGCGGCAGCAGCATGATGTGCACGTGGCTCACGAAATGCGCCACGGCGATCAGCGCGATCACCTTGAACTCGCGGGCCTTCTTCGCATTGCTGCCGGCGTCGCTGGCCGGCAGGTCGAATGAGTTACTCGTCGACGACATTGACGCCCAAGGTCCCTATGCCTGAGATCCCGACTTCCAGCCTGTCGCCGGCCTTCATCCAGAGCGGCGGCTTGCGGCCGGCGCCGACGCCGTCGGGCGTGCCGGTCGCGATGATGTCGCCCGGTTCCAGCCAGGTCACGGTCGAGAGATATTCGATGATGGTGGCGACATCGAAGATCATGTGATCGGTCGTGTCGTGCTGCACCACGGTGCCGTTCAGTCGCGTCGTGAGTTCCAGCCGCTGCGGATCGGCGATCACGTCCGACGTGACCATCCATGGTCCGAGAGGCCCGGTGGCCGGGAAGTTCTTGCCGGCGAAGACCGAATGCTTCTGGAAGTCGCGCACGCTGCCGTCGATGAAGCAGGTGTAGCCGGCGATCACCGAGAGAGCGCTGGCACGCGCGACGTGCCGGCAACGCTCGCCGATCACGATGGCCAGCTCGCCCTCATAGTCGAAGTGGGTGGAGGCGCGTGGCCGCACGATGTCGCCGCCGTGGCGCACCAGCGTGTTGTGAAGCCGTGAGAACACGCTCGGAACCGTCGGCATCTGGCGTCCGACCTCGCCGACATGGCTCGCATAGTTGAGGCCGACGCAGAGGATCTTGCCCGGATCTGGGATGACCGGCAGCAACTCGACGTCCTCGAACTTCAGGTCCGCCGCAGCGCCCTCAGTCATGCCGCGAAGTTCATCGAGTGCCTTGGCCGCGATGACATCGCGCAAGCCGGGCCAGCGCCCGTTCGTGCGCGCCGACAGATCGACGATGCCGCCGTCCACGGCCGCGCCGAATTTGTTCGCGCCCGCATGGCGAAAGCTGACCAACCGCATGAGGACGGACCCTAGGGCGATTGTAGCAGCTTCGAAAGTCCCCTGGAGAGTTTGATGCTGTCGACGGCGCCCGGCTTCGCAAGTGCACCATTGGTGGCTTTGGCGAGCTTCTGCAGGGCGAGCCCCTCGGCCATCGAGATGGCGCAGGCGACGCCGTCGAGCAGAGGCGCATCGACCATCGGCTTCAACTTCGCGGCGAGGCCCGCGAGGCCCGCGCCGCCCAGGATCACGACGTCGGCGCCATCCTCTCGAACGCAGGCGGAGCAGCCT
>CAIYWM010000698.1 GCA_903929895.1 uncultured Alphaproteobacteria bacterium | reverse complement strand
GGATCGCGCACGATGGCGCGGCCCATGGCGACGCGCTGGCGCTGGCCGCCGGAGAGCTGCTTGGGCTTGCGATCCAGCAGCTCGGTGATGTCGAGGATCTGCGCCGCCTGCTTGACCCGCTGGTCGATCACGTCCTTCGGCGTCTTCTTGAGCTTCAGGCCGAACGACATGTTCTCGTAGACGTTCATGTGCGGATAGAGCGCATAGTTCTGGAACACCATGGCGATGTCCCGGTCCTTCGGCGGCACGTCGTTGACGACGTGGCCGCCGATCGCGATGTCGCCGCCGCTGATCTCTTCCAGTCCCGCGATCATGCGGAGGGTGGTGCTCTTGCCGCAGCCAGACGGGCCGACCAGAACAATGAATTCCTTGTCGCTGATGTCGAGGTCGATGCCACGGACGGCGAGGACTTCGTCGTACTTCTTGACGACCTTACGCAACGTTACCTGAGCCATGTGTCGACTATCCCTTTGTCGCGCCCGCGGTCAGACCCGCAATGTAGTAGTCCATGAGGAAGGCGTAGATGATGAGCGGCGGCGCGGCGCCGAGCAGCGCGCCGGTCATGATCTGGCCCCAGTTGAAGACGTCGCCCTTGATCAGCGTCGTGATGATGCCCACCGGCAGCACCAGCTCGCTGGTCGAGGTGGTGAAGGCCAGCGGGTAGAGGAACTGCGCCCAGGCCACGGTGAAGGTGAAGATCGTAGCGGCGATGATTCCGGGCAGGGCCACCGGGATGAAGATCTTGGTCAGCGTCTGCATCCAGGTGGCGCCGTCGATCAGCGCCGCCTCGTCCAGTTCCTTCGGGATCGACGCGAAGTAGCCGATCATGATCCAGGTGGCGAACGGCACCGTCAGCGTCGGGTAGAGGATGATCATCGTCCACCAGTGATTCATCAGCTGGACGCCGAACACCTCGTTCACCCAGGCGAACATCTTGAACAGCGGGATGAACAGCAGCGTTTCCGGGATCAGGTAGGTGAGGAACACGCCGGTCGCCAAGGTGGCCGATCCCCAGAACTTCATGCGAGCCAGCGCGAAGGCGGCGATCACGCTGATCAGCATGGTCAGGATGACCACGCAGATCGACACGATCGCCGAGTTCCGGAAGAACACGAGGAACTGGTTCTGGGAGAGCAGATCTATGTAGTTCTGCAGGGTCGGATTACTGATGAACCACGGGTTCTTCGCGGCCGAAATCTCCGCGCTGGTCTTCAGCGAGGTGATCAGCATGTAGATCGGCGGCATCAGGAAGAAGATGGCGAACAGCACGAGGAAGAAATAGGACCAGCGCAGCGCCCAGGTCCGGTCGCGGCTCATGCTGCCGTAGTTGGGCCGGGTCGACGCTCCGGTCGCGACTGCAGTGTTGGCCATCAGACTTCACTCCCACGCTTGGTGATGTCGCGCAGGATGAAGGTCGCGGCGACGGCCAGGATCGGCACCATGAACAGCGACACGGCGGCGCCGAGCGGAATGTCTCCGCCCTCGATGCCGACGCGGAACGCCCAAGTCCCGAAGATGTGGGTGCTGTTGAGCGGACCACCCGCCGTCAGCACGCGCACGATGTCGAAGTTGGCGAAGGTCACGATCAGCGAGAACAGCGCGGTGATCGCGATGATGTTGCGCATCATCGGCAGGGTCACGTACCAGATGCGCTGCCACCAGGTGGCGCCATCGATCGAGGCTGCCTCGTAGAGCTGCTCGGGCACCGACTTCAGTGCCGCGAGGTACATGATCATGAAGAACGGCGAGCCGATCCACACATTGACCAGGATGACCGAGAAGCGCGCCCAGCCGGCCTCGCCAGTCCAGGGAATGCCCTCGATGCCTACTCCCTCGAGGAGCCAGTTGAGGGCGCTGTAGGACGGATCGAACAGCCACAGCCAGGCGAGCGTGCTCATGGCCGGCGGAATGACCCACGGCACCAGCAGCATGCCGCGCCACTTGCGCTGGCCCTTCGCGGGAATGTTGTGGACGAAGTGGGCGACCACGAAACCGATGATCGCCTTGAAGATCACCGCCGTGATGGCGAACAGGCAGGACTGGTAGACGACCAGCCAGAACGTGTCGCGGCCGAACAGGAACTCGAAGTTCCCGAAGCCGACGAAGCGGGTCATGCCCTTGTTGAGCGTCGCGAGGTAGACCGCGTAGCCCGCCGGATAGGCGACCAGGATCGTGATCAGGAGGATCAGCGGCAACGCCATCAGGAAGGCGATGGTCGACTTGCGCTGCATGAGCTTGTGCAGGCTGCTGCGCTGCTGTGACGGATGCCCGGCCGGATTTCGGGCGGCGATGTCTGCCATCGGGTACTCCAGGCCCTGTCGGGCCATGCGGGAACGCCAGGTTGAAACAGGCTACGAGAACAGTCTGGACCGTACCGCCGCGACGGAAGCGGCGAGCTGTCCCGCCCAGGGCAGGACCGCCCGCACACCCGTCCCGAACCGGTCCTGCAGACCGATTCCGAGGCCGATCCCGGAGCCGCCCACCGATCCCCTGTTGAGGACCGGCGGGCAGCTTCGCATCAGTTGCGGCTGAAGCCCTCGAGCTCCTTGGCCGCCCAGTCGAGCGTCTTGTCCATGGCCTCGCCCTTGGCGTAGCGCACGACCATCTGGGTCTGGATGGCCTGGGTGTAGATCTGCTCGGCGATCTTGTGCGGCGCGGGCGCCGCGGCGATCGAGAGCGTCTGGTGGTTGTGCGGGTTCGGGTAGTGGTAGAGCGTGCCCTTGGGAGGCGACTCCTCCGCCCACACCTTGAAGGTGGTGAGCTTCTCGAACGACGGCAGGTCGTAGCCCTGCGATGCGTTCGTCATCTTCTCCGCGGAACTCGGCTGCGAGAGGAAGGTGATCAGGCTCTTGGCCGCCGACTGGTTCTTGCTGAAGTTCCAGACGCCCCAGAAGTACGGCAGGAACGGAGCGTAGCGGCCCTTCGGCCCGACCGGGAAGCCGTGCGTCCAGAGCTGCTCGGCGATCTGCGGTGCATCGCGCTTGGCGACGGCCCAGGCGCTGGGCGGGTTCATGATCAGCGTGCCCTGCCCCGACACCAGGAACTTGTTGTTCGAGGCGTCGTCCCACGACGGCACGTCGGGCGGCAGGAACTGCATCAGCCTCTTGTAGTAGTCGAGCACCTGGCGAACCTGGTCGTTCTTCACGACGATGTCGCCCTTGGCGTTCACGAGCTGGGCGCCGAAGGCGTGGAACAGGGCGCCGGCGCTGTCGACGCTGTCCGACGTCTGGCCGAGGCCGATGCCGAACGGGTTGCCACCCTTCTGGCAGGCTTCCGCCGCCTTGAGGAAGTTGTCGAGGTTCCAGGCGTCCGCCTTGGGGGCCCCTCCGGCCGGGTACATCGCCTGGATGTCGATGCCGGCATGCTTCTTCAGCAGGTCGATGCGCGAGCACGGGCCCTTGATCTGGCTGCCCGAGGTCGCTGGCACGGCGAGCCACTTGCCGTTCACCTTGCCGAGATACTCGACGGTGCCGTTGACCGCACCGTTCTCCTTGATGAGCGGCTCCATGATGTCATTCATCGGCACGAGCTGGTCGGCGTAGCGCGACGGCAGCCAAGTCGAGAAGGCGAGCACATCGTGACCGGACTTGGCCTGCGATTCGGCGGCGGTGGTGAGCAGCAGCTTGTTGCCCTGCGAGGTGATGAAGTCCATCGAGACTTCGACCTTGTTCTTCTCGGCCCACTCCTTGACGAGAGCCTCGACCGCCTTGTTGGCGCCGGGCACCCAGTGGTCCCAGAAACCGACCGAAAGCTTGCCCGCGGCATTCGCGCTCCGAACGAACGGCGCTGCCACGAAAGCTGCGGACGCCGCAGCGGTACCGGCGACGAATTGACGACGATTGACCTTCATCGAGACCATGTTTCCTCCTCAGAGCCGATTTCGACCGGCGAATTGATCCCAGCCCGAGCTGACGCTTGGGGCACTGGCTCTCAAACGGAGCCTTGCGGCGATGCTATGCACAAGACACCGGGCAAGCAATGCATTTTGATATGGGATCCGGATTCGAACAGAATTTGACAGGCCGTAGCGGGACTTGGATGCTCCGCCGCCCAGGGCCGCAACGGGACCTGCAATTCCTGCGAGAATGTTCTGTGAATTGCGTCCTGATCGAGCTCCATCGCCGGATCTACCGGCACCAGATCTGAAAGAAGCGTCCACCTCCTCATGAATACCGTTCCGATAACCAATCCTTGGCTCGCCGCCGTTGCCCCCTCGCCTATCGGCGAGACCAAGCGCTGGGTGCTGGGACGCACCTTTCCCGCCGACCGGCCGCTGATCGACCTCAGCCAGGCGGTGCCGGGCTATCCACCGGCGCTCGAGTTGCGCAAGCATCTGGGGGAGCTGTTGCTCGATCCCACGATGCACGGCTACACGCCGATCCTCGGCCTGCCGGTTCTGCGCGAGACCTATGCGGGCCATCTCTCCGATTTCTATGGCGCGCCGATCGCGCCCGCGGAGGTAGGCATCACTTCGGGATGCAACCAGGCCTTCTGCCTCGCCCTGATGAGCATCGCCAAGGCGGGCGACCAGGTGATCCTGCCGCGGCCCCACTATTTCAATCACGACATGTGGATGCGGATGCAGGGTGTCGAGCCGGTGTCGCTCGACTTCCGGCCG
>CAIYWM010000697.1 GCA_903929895.1 uncultured Alphaproteobacteria bacterium | reverse complement strand
TGCCGTAGACGACGTCGCAGGGGAACTTCTCGAACAGGCCTTCCTCGATCATCACGCGCGCGCCTCCGAGACCTTCCTCGGCGGGCTGGAAGATGAAATGCACGGTGCCGGCGAAGTCGGGCGCAGCCGCGAGCTGCTTGGCCGCGCCCAGCAGCATCGTCGTATGCCCGTCATGACCGCAGGCATGCATCTTGTTCGGGATCGACGAGGCGTAGTCGAACTCGTTCTTCTCCTGCAGGTGCAGCGCGTCCATGTCGGCGCGCAGGCCGATCGTCTTCCGGCCCGGCAGGTTGCCCTTCAGCGTGCCGACGACGCCGGTCGTGGCGAGGCCACGATGCACCTTGAGGCCCCACGAGGTGAGCTTGTCGGCCACGATCTGCGCGGTCCGCTCCTCCTCGAAGGCGGTTTCGGGATGACGGTGGATGTCGCGACGGATGGCGGTGAGATCGGCCAGGTCGTCGGCGAGAAGATCGGGTGTGTAACGGGTCATATCCGGAGACTAGCGTCGGCCGTCGCAAAAGAAAATGCGACGCCGGTTGCCCGACGACCGGCGTCCTGCAAAGTTCGCTGCTCCTTCATCCTGGGTGAACGGTCATGACAGAGCTCGCCGGAGCAAGACCCCGCCTCTATCAGACGCCGTCTTCCTACTATTCGATGATCGCGCGGCTTGCGCTCGCCGAAGGCGGCATCGCCTACGAGCGCATCTTCGTCGACATTCACTACCGGCTGAGCCAGCAGCAGCCGGACTATGTCCGGATCAATCCGGGCATGACCGTGCCGACCCTGGTGCTGGCCGATCGCGTCCTCATCGAGAGTCGCGATATCGCGGAGTATGCGCTCGGCGCCGCGACCGACGCCGAGACGAAGAGCTGGGTAGACCTTCACTACTCCTATCCGATCGAGGAACTGACTTTCGGCGGCATCCTCGCCCGCAATCCTCTGGCCCGAATCATGATCCCGAAGCGGCTCGAAGCGGCGCGCCGCCAGCTCCTCACGCATGCCGCCCAGACTCCCGATCTCGCGTCCGTCTACGAAGCGCGTGCGGCGGTCTTCGCAGGGCGCATCAAGGCTTTCGAACCGGACGCCGTCGTGAAGCTCTCGGAGCGACGGCGCGCTGAGGCCATCGGCTTCATGGACCGGATCGAACAGACGTTGAGCGATGGCCGTGCGGTGCTGGTAACTCCCGCCTACGGTGTTGCCGACGTCGTCTGGACCGTGTTCCTCGGGCGTATGGAATTCGCCGGTCTCGGTGCCGAAATTCCAAAGCGCCCAGCGGTGGCGCGCTATTGGAGCGCCATGAAGGCGCGTCCCAGCTTTCCCGCCGCCGACATCTGGACGAAGTTCCACATTGGCCGCCTGATCGGCGGGATTCTGGGCATCGGCAGAGGCTGACGGCGCGGATCGTCCGAGGGAGCCGGTCGGGGGGTGGCGTCCCTGCCCGCAACGCGCTAAAGCCGCGCCGCCATGATCCTTTTCCCCGCGATCGACCTCAAGGACGGCAAGTGCGTGCGCCTTCTCCGCGGCGACATGCAGCGTGCCACCGTGTTCAACGACAGCCCGGCCGCCCAGGCCAAGGCCTTTGCCAATGCCGGCTGCGAGTGGCTGCACCTGGTCGACCTCAACGGTGCGGTCGAGGGCCATCCGGTCAACCGCGCGGCGGTCGAGAGCATCCTGAAGGACGTCGAGGTGCCGACCCAGCTGGGCGGCGGCATCCGCACCATCGAGAGCATCTCGCAGTGGTTCGACGCCGGCGTGCAGCGGATCATCCTGGGCACCATCGCGGTCAAGGAGCCGGGCCTGGTGAAGGCCGCCTGCAAGCAGTGGCCGGGCCGCATCGCGGTCGGCATCGATGCCCGCGAGGGCATGGTCGCCGTCGACGGCTGGACCAAGCAGAGCACGGTGCGCGCCCTCGATCTCGCCCTGCGCTTCGAGGATGCCGGCGTCGCGGCCATCATCTACACCGACATCGACCGGGACGGCGCCATGGGCGGCGTCAATGTCGATGCCACGGTCACCCTTGCCCAGCAT
>CAIYWM010000696.1 GCA_903929895.1 uncultured Alphaproteobacteria bacterium | reverse complement strand
TCGGCGATCACCTTGTTTCAAACCGAAGAATCGAGGCCCCGACCAGCGCGTCCCACTGATCCGAGTGGCCACCTCTGATAGCGATCGATAGTTCTGGCCAGCCCATGCGAAGCCGTTCTCCAGCACCATCACCCGGTGGGTCTTGCCGCCCCATTCCGCTAACTGGCCACTGCTGCTATCACCGCTAACGCAAGAATCGACAAGTAGGTTCAAAGCCGAATTCACGGCAAGGGTGGAGATAGAGATGTCTGGCATGATGGACACATTCCCAGCACCTGAAGCTCAGCAGGTGACGCTGGCGAACTGGCGGACGTCTCCGTACAGCCGCTGGGCCTTCCACCATGTCCGCGAGCTCATTCCAACAGCTGAGATCGCCCACGATCCGACCAGCGTGCGCGCCTTGGCCAGCGCCCCACGTAGCCTGGCTGCGGTCAAGCTTGCAGATGCGTCTGGACGCACAATGACGCATACCGAGTTTCTGTTGGCATCGGATGCGGATGGTCTCGTCATTTTGCATCGCGGCCGGATCATTGCTGAGCAGTACGTCAATGGTATGACGAGCTGCTCGCCGCACATTTTGATGTCCGTTTCGAAATCGATGCTCGGCCTGCTGGCTGGCGTCCGGGACGTTCAGAAAGAGTTGCGCCCGGAGCGACCGGTGACCGATTTGGTTCCGGAAGTGGGGAAAGGCTCCTACGCGGGCATTTCCATCCGCCATCTGTTGGATATGCGCGCGGGCATCGTCTACGACGAGAACTACGCGGAGACGGGCGGTCCCATCGTCGAATACCGCAAAGCGATGGGTTGGAATCCGGTCGAGCCGAACGATCGACCGGCAGATGTGCGATCATTCCTCGCCACACTCAATGAGCCGTCTCGACCGCACGGCGGCCCCACCAATTACGTGTCGCCTGGAACCGACCTGCTGGGCTGGGCGATAGAGCGCGCGACGGGACAGCGCTATGTAGATGTGTTCTCGGAACTCTTATGGCAACCGCTCGGGGCCGAGCGCAGTGCCGACATCACCGTCGACCGATTGGGTGCGCCGCGTGCGGCCGGCGGAATGTGTATGGCAACGCGAGACCTCGCGCGCGTCGGGCAGCTGTTGGTGGAGGGCGGCGCACGAAGCACGCGGCAGATCGTGCCGGAATCCTGGATCGCAGATCTCGAGCAGGGCGGCGACCGCGATGCTTGGGACAAGGGCACTCTCGCTCCTTACTTTCCGGGCGCACCGATGACGTATCGCGCAAAATGGTATGCGGATCACGGACCCCGTGGGCCGCTGCTGTTCTGTCTCGGCATTCACGGACAGAATCTGTTTGTCGATCGGCGACGCGAACTGGTGATCGCCAAGTTTTCCTCACAGTCCATCGGCCTCGACGCCGAGAAGATGGCGCTCACCTCGCGGTGGGTCCACGCGGTACGGGATTTTGTTACGGGCTAACTCACAGAGGTGGCGGCATGCGTGTCGGCGAAATAGCCGGGTATCTCTGCGCCGGCACTTGCGATGATCTGACCGGACAGGACGTCTCGATGCGCGACAAATCCTTTCGTCAACGTATCGGGCTCGCCTGACCATGACATCCCCTTCTCTGCAAACTTGCCAACTGATTGTCCGCGCCTCCCTGGCCAACATTGCTGATCGCAACAGCTTTGACCATTGGTACGAGACCGAGCATCTTCCCGATGCACTGAAGGCTTTCAAGGCTCGGCGGGCATGGCGTGGCTGGAGCCAAACCAACCCGCTCGTCCATTTTGCGTTCTACGAGTTCGTGAACCTGGCCGAAGCCGAGGCCATCCAATCTTCACCTGCACTCACCGCCCTCATCGCAGAGTTCGACCGTACGTGGGGCAAGAGAGTAGTCCGCACTCGCGAAGTGATCGAAATCGCCGGGACACTGGAGACCACATGATGCTCCGGTGCAATCAGACTTTCTGACCGCTTCAATGAGGGATTTTCTCTGCGGCTGTTACACGGCATGAAGTGGGCGCGGCGGCGCCGATCAGATCGCGGCTGCCGACCAGGTGGAGCAGCCGCACGCTGTCGCGGCCGCCGACGACGATGTCGTGATAGGCGCGGGCCAGGGCCGAGCAGGTGACGACGACGACGCTTCCCTGTTCCCGCCAGCCGTCGATGCAGGCGGCGATGCGCGCCAGCCACGGCGCGCGGTCGGCGTCGCAGAGCGGCGTGCCGACGCTCACATCCTGGCGAAGTTCTCCGGCGGATGCAGGGCGTCGCCTTCCTGGAAAGCGCAGCCCAATCGCTGGGCGAGACGCGCCGCCACCATCGTCTTGCCCGACCCGACCATCCCCATGACCACAGCGATCAGGCGGCGGTTGTGAGCCTCCTCCCCGTCCATTAAGAGTCGTCGGACCTCGCGAAACTCCCCAAGGAAAGCATCACCGTGCTCAAGCTCGGATACAAGGCGTCCGCCGAACAATTCGCGCCCGCCAGGCTGCTCGACTATGCCGCGCACGCCGAGAAAGCCGGCTTCGAATCAGTGTTCGTCAGCGACCACTTCCAGCCCTGGAAGCACGTTGACGGCCACGCGCCCAATTCGCTGGTCTGGCTGGGGGCGGCCGGCGCACGCACCTCGAAGGTCGTGCTGGGGACCAGCGTGCTGACCCCGACCTTCCGCTACCATCCGTCGATCGTGGCGCAGGCCTTCGGCACGCTGGGCTCGATGTTCCCGGGCCGCGTCGTCCTGGGCATCGGCACCGGCGAATCGCTGAACGAGGTCCCGTCGAC
>CAIYWM010000695.1 GCA_903929895.1 uncultured Alphaproteobacteria bacterium | reverse complement strand
TGTTACGCCGCGACCGGCACGCTCTTGCCGGTCGCCGAGGCGACACTGCCGTGAAGATGCGCCACCAGGGCGTCGTCGAGCTTGAGGCGCGCTGCCAGCATCGCGAGGTAGCCGCGCTCGGCCGCATTGTCGACGTCGATGGCCAGCAGGGAAGCGGTGTAGATCTCGGCCGCCTCCTCGGGCGTCGCCGCCGCGCCCGCGACGGCATCGACATCGAGCTTGGCGCGAAGCTCATCCATCACGAAGGCCTTGTCGTCGGCGCCGAGCGGCAACTTGTCCATCTCCGCGAAGATGCGCGCCTGCTCCTGGGCATCGACATGACCGTCGGCCTTGGCGGCCGCGATCATGGCGCGCAAGAGGTGGCGCGCCAGCGTCTGCTGACCGGCCTCGGTCGACGGGTTGAACGGGGTTCCGCTGGGAGCCGGCAACATCGGGACCGGAGCCTGCGGCGCCTGGCCGACGGGGGCCGCCTGCTTGCCCGCCTGCCAGTCGTTGTAAGCCTTGTAGGCAAGGGCTCCGACTGCGGCCATGCCGCCGAGCTTGAGAGCCTCACCGCCGATCTTGCGGCCGGTCTTGCTGCCCATCAGCAGCGCTGCCAGGCCACCGGCGAGCACTCCGCCGCCGGCCCCGCTCAGGAAGCCGCCAACGCCGCCCTGGCTGCCGGTTGGGCCAACACTCTGGCCGCCGCCCTGACCACCCATGAACTGTTCCAGCAAACTCTTCGCATCGAACATGACGCCTCGCCTCTCTTGTTAGCTTGCGAGGTCAGATGATGTGCAATTGTGGCAAAACCGGGAAAACTCAGGTCCGCTTCGAAAGGAACGCCGCCGCCGCAAATCCGAGGGCTGCGATCAGCATGATTCCGGCCAGCCCCCATAGGACGGGCGTGTAGCCACCGAACGCCCCCCACGCGAGCGACGCCACGACCGGTCCGGCGGCGCGCATGACGTTGGTCGGCATGGTGAGAGCGCCGGAAACGACGCCGTAGCCCTCGGGACCGATGAACTCGGGGACGGCCATGCCCCGCAGGATGGTCACGAGGCCGTTGGCAACGCCGTAAACGACGGCGAACACGATCAGGGGATACACATCGGTGATGCCGGTCGCCAGGAAGCCCATCGCCAGGGGAAAGGCAAAATAAATCAGCGCACCCAGCTGGATGGTCGTGATGTGTCGCTGCCCGACCATTAGCAGCACCCGCCCTACCACCTGCATGGGGCCGATCAGGGCGATGATCGCCATGACCACGCCGGTGGGGACGCCGCGATCGTCGAGCAGCGGGATGAGATGGAAGCTCATGGCCGAAAAAGCGAGTCCGTAGCCTGCGAAGGCGACGACGAGCCCCCAGAAGGCCGGCACGCGGATCGCCATCGCCAGCGGACTTCTTTTCGCAACGCCCTCAACGGGCGGCTTGGTTGCTGCGATCGGCACGGGCGGCACGTCGGGCCCCGGCACGATCAGCCAGTGCATGAGCGCAACCCCCAGAACGATGACCGCCAGCACGTCGAGCGCGGGGCGCCAGCCGATCCGCTCGACGAGGAACTGTGTGAAGGGAATGCCGAAGGTGCTGGCCAGGCCGCCGAGAAACGTCATCAGCAGGATCGCCTGCTTGTAGCGCGGACCATAGACGCGGGTGATCACCGCGAAGGCTGGCTCATAGAGCGTCACCGCCTGGCAGGCGCCGAGACCGATCCACATTACGTAGAACACCGGCAGCGACTCGACCCTCGACCACAGGAACAGCAGCACGGCCGCAAGCAGCGACCCGCCGGTCATCAGAAGGCGCCCATGGCCGCGATCGATCCAGGAGCCGACGGCGATGGAACAGAGGCCGGCCGTGAGCAGCCCGGCCGAGAGCGCGCCGAACATCGCGCTTCGCGACCAGCCGAGCTCCTCGCTCATCGGCACGACGAACAGCGGGAAGGTGTAGTAGACGATGCCCCAGGTCACGAGCTGGCCCAGCGAGAGCATCCACAAGATGGTCGACGGGCGCTTTCGCCACGCTCCCCCTGCTCCGTCCATCGCCATAATGCCGCCTACTCTACCCACTTCCTTACAGAACGATGACCCTAACGCCACACGGGCCGCGAGGATAGACGCATGACCGACAGCAAACGCATCAACCTCGCCCTGCAGGGCGGCGGCAGCCACGGCGCCTACACCTGGGGCGTACTCGACGCGTTGATCGAGGATGGTCGCCTCGAGATCGAAGCGGTCAGCGGCACCAGCGCCGGCGCGATGAACGCCGCCATCCTGTTGCAGGGGTGGGCCAAGGGCGGCCCGGCCGGCGCACGCGCCGCCCTGGCTGCCTTCTGGGGCGAGCTCGGCCAGATGTCGATCGCCAGCCCGATCCGGCGCACGCCGCTCGATCGCCTGCAGGGCAACTGGAATCTCGACGACTCACCCGGCGCCCTGTGGGCCGACCTGATCCAGCGCACGCTCACGCCCTGGCAGCGCAATCCGCTCAAGTTCGATCCGTTACGCGACCTGCTCACCCGGCATTTCGACCAGGAGTCCGTCCGGGCCTGCCACCAGATCAAGGCGTTCATCGCCGCGACCAATGTCGCGACCGGCAAGGTACGCATCTTCACCCGCGAGGAACTGTCGATCGACGCGCTGCTGGCCTCGGCCTGCCTGCCCAGCATCCACGAAGCCGTGGTGATCGACGGCGAGCCTTACTGGGACGGCGGGTTCCGCGGCAATCCGCCGATCTGGCCGTTCATCTACAACAGCACGAGCGCCGACGTGGTCATCGTCGAGGTCGACCCGCCCAGCCGCGAAGGCGTTCCGCGCTCCAATGCCGAGATCGCCGACCGGCTGAACGAGATTACCTTCGGCGGCGCGCTGATGGCGGAAATGCGAGCAATCGCCTTCGTGCAGGAACTGATCGACAATGGCGCCCTCACTGGCGAATTCGGCCACCGTCTGAAGAAGCTGCTCATCCACTCGATCGGCGATCCGGCGACCCTGTCGCCCCTCGGCGCGGTCAGCAAGTTCAACATCGAGCCGGAATTCCTCGACCATCTCTTCAACGCCGGCCGCGCCTCTGCAACCGCGTGGCTGGCCTCTACGTTCGATAAGGTCGGCGTCGAGAACAGCATCGACATCCGCGCGCGCTTTATCTGAACCGGCTCTACGATTATATGAGCGTCTCAGCCTCGAAAGGAACGCCATGAAGTTGCGCCTGTCCAAGATTTCGACCTTCGCGCTCTCCGTCGGTCTCATTGCCGCTGCCGGCACGGCGCTCGCCTGTACGCGAACGCTTTACGTGGCCCCCGACAACACCGTCTTGACCGGCCGAAACATGGATTGGGCCGAGGACATGGGATCGAACCTCTGGGCCTTTCCGGCCGGCATGGCGCGGAACGGCGCGGCTGGCCCGCAATCCATCAGCTGGACCTCCAAGTACGGCAGCGTCATCACCTCCAGCTATGAGGTCGGGACCGCGGACGGCATGAATGAAAAGGGCCTCGTGGGGAACCTGCTCTATCTCGCGGAGTCGGAGTATGCGAAGCCCGTGCCGGGCAAGCCCTATCTCTCGATTTCGGCGTGGGTTCAGTACGTGCTGGACAACTACGCCAGTGTGGCTGAAGCGGTCGACGCGCTGCAGAAGACGCCCTTCAATCTCCTTGCGCCCGATCTGCCCAACGGCAAGGCCTCGACGTTGCATCTCGCAATCTCCGACGCCACGGGCGATTCGGCGATCTTCGAGTATGTCGGCGGCAAGCTCCAGGTCCATCACGGCAAGCAGTACACGGTGATGACCAACTCGCCGATCTACGACCAGCAACTCGCGCTGAATGAATACTGGAAGAGCATCGGTGGTCTCGTCTTTCTGCCGGGCACCAATCGCGCGGCCGACCGCTTCGCGCGGGCGTCGTTTCTCCTCGACGCGATCCCGCGGAAGGCCGACCCGTCCTACATCAAGAGCGTCCCCCAGCAGTCGTTCTCCAATCAGGCTGTCGCGAGCGTCATGGGCGTGATGCGTTCGGTCAGCGTGCCTCTTGGCATCACGACTCCGGACCAGCCCAACATTTCGTCGACGATCTGGCGCACCGTGTCCGATCAGAAGAACCTGGTTTATTTCTTCGATTCGGCTACGCGTCCGAACACCTTCTGGGTGTCCCCTCTCGGCACTTGGACTCAGCCGATGGAACTGGGTCATGCGATGCCACGGG
>CAIYWM010000694.1 GCA_903929895.1 uncultured Alphaproteobacteria bacterium | reverse complement strand
CTATCGGCGCGAGAAGACCGGCCAGGGCGAGGCGATCGACGTGCCGATGCTCGAGAACATGGCCTCGTTCGTATCGAGCGAGCATCTGGGTGCAGCGACCTTCGATCCGCCGATCGGACCCAGCGGCGACGGCCGGCTGCTCAGCCCGGACTATCGTCCCTTGCCCACGAAGGACAGCTACATCACCGTCGGGCCCAACACCAACCAGCAGGCCTTCGCCTTCTTCGACGCGATCGGCCGTCCCGAACTGAAGACCGATCCGCGCTTCGACAGCGCCTTCGCGCGGACCAACAACGCGGCCGCCTATTTCGAGGTCCGCAAGGCGGGGTTGGCTCAGAAGACGACGGCGGAGTGGCTGGAGATCTTCGACAGACTCGACGTGCCGGCGGCGCGCTATAACACGATCGACGATCTGCTCACCGACCCGCATCTCGCCGATGTCGGCTTCTTCCAGCCCGAGGACCATCCCAGCGAGGGCCGCATCCGTCGCTCACGCCGCGCCAACAAGTTCTCGGGCGGCGAACGCGCGGCCGAAACACATGCGCCGACACTTGGCGAGCACACGAACGCCATCCTCGCCGAAGCCGGTTACGGCGCCGCCGAGATCGAGGCGCTTCGTTCGTCAGGCGCCGTCCGTTAGGCGAAGCGACGGCCCGTTGCCCGCGCGGGAGTGACGGAAAGCACCTCGCCGGCCGGCGGCCCGCCGGTCGCCCTAGATCAGGACGCCGTCCGCCACTGCTCCCACACCACTCAGGAATTTCTGTTCCTGAGATACTCCTGCCACAACGGCCGCCACTTTTCTTGCGTAACGACAAGCACGACTTCGTCGCAACGTTCCCCATCCTGCCGGCGGATCCACTTTGGAAGGCGACCTACTTCCTCGTAGCCGTTCTTCCGGGCGTAAGCGAGACTGCGCTTGTTGTCGTCCATCACGCGTGAGCGGACGGCATAGAGATCGAGTGCATTGAAAGCGAAGTCGAGCATCAGCATCTTCGCTTCGCTGCCGTGGCCTTTGCCGAGCTGACCCGCCTCGCCGATCGTCGTGCTGGTGGTGGCTGTGCGATGTGCCCAATCGACTTCATGCAAGCCGATCCAGCCGATGAGTTTGTTGTCCTCGATCGTCACGATGCCGAGGCCAAACTCCGTCGTTGAACCCGACAGCCTGTCCAGCCACTCCTCCTCAGCCTTTTCCATGAGAGGAAACGCCCGCGCCAATCGGTACTGAGTCGTTTCCGGATCATTCATCCAGCGCCGGAGCGCCGGGATGTCAGCCCGCTGGAGGGGGCGCAGCAGCACGTGCGCACCTTTACGGAAGACGACGTCGCTCATTGAGTAATTCCTTTGTCACCAATTGGAGATGGTCCGGCGGCGGCCGATCCATCAGATCGGCGGCTCGCCCTCGATCAGCACGCGGTGCATGATCCGTTCCTCGCCCACCGGATAGTCGATGACGACGCGGTGCATGGTGACGCGATTGTCCCAGACGACGATGTCGCCCCTGCTCCAGACGTGACCGAAGTGATGCTGCGGCCTGCGCGCCTCGTCAGCGAGTTCGTCGAGCAGGGAGTCGCTTTCGGCGCGCTCCAGCCCGACGATACGGTCAAGGCGGTTGGGGTTCAGGTAGAGCGCCTTGCGGCCGGTCACCGGATGCGTCCGGACCAGCGGGTGCTCGACATCCGGCGTCTCGGCGATCTCCTCGGGCGTACGCGGCGACGGCCGGTTGCGGGCGCGCCGCGTGTCGTAGCCGTGAATGGCGCGCTTTCCCTCGATCCGCTTCTTCGTCGCATCCGAGAGTGCTTCGTAGACCGAGTGCATGTTGCAGAACCACGTCGCGCCGCCGTGGCTCGGGATCTCGATACTGTGCAGCAAGGTCGCCTTGGCGGGCACGGCGAAATAGGAATCGTCGGTGTGCCAGTCTTCCGCACGGATGGCCGTCTTGTCGGTCGTGCCGTCGGCCATCAACGTGCTTACCATGACCGAGACATCGGGCACGGCGCCACTGCGCTTGTAGCGCAGCAACTGCCTCTGCGGCGCGCCGAAGGCTTTCGAGAACTCGTGCGTCTGTTCCGGTGTCATCGGATCGCCCGGAATCACCACCAGCAGATGCTCGGCGAGCGCCCGGTTCAGCATCGCGGCCACCGCGGGCTCGTTCGCCGACGCGCGATCGAGTCCTTCGACGCGCGCGCCCAGGGCGGCTTTGTTGGGAACGACTTCCGGCATGGCCATGCGACTCCCGTGAGGATCACTGCGAGTGGCGAGCCTAACGCAAGAGCGAGCGGCCACCAAAGGCACGAGCCGGAGAGCGGAAGAGCGGCCTACTCCGCCTTGAAGCCCAGTTCCTTGGTCAACCTGCCGAAGCGGCTATGGTCTTCCATGAGCAGCTTGCCGAGCTCTGCCGCACTGCCGCCGACGGGCCGCATCGCCGCTCCCTCGTAGATCTGGCGCAACCGCACATCGCGCAACGCCGCATTCACCTCGGCATTGAGTCGATCCAGGATTGCGGGCGGCACCTTCGCCGGCGCCAGCAGCGCCATCCACTGGTCGACGACGACGTCGTAGCCCAGTTCCTTGAGCGTGGGAACGTCGGGCAGAGCCGGCGACCTTTCCGCCGTGGTCACGGCCAGAATGCTGATCCTGCCCGACTTCTGATACGGGATCAGCGGCGCGATCCCGAGGACCGCGAGCTGGACCTGACCGGCCAGGAGATCGTTCACCGCCTGGCCACCGCCGCGATACGGCACATGAAGCATCTTCAGCCCAGAGACGCGAGCGAACCATTCGCCGGTGAAATTCTGCGAGGAGCCAATTCCCGACGTGGCGTATCCGATCGGCTCGCCCTTCGTGCGACCGAGTTCGACGAGCTGCTGCAGCGTGGTCACGCCGAGCGAGGGGTGGACCGCAATCACCAGCGGCTGCGATGAGAGCTGGGCGATCGGCGCGAAGTCGCGGATCGGATCGTAGTTGGGCGGCGGCTCGAGATGCGGCTGCAGGCCGAGACTGTCGGTCCCGGCGAGCAGCGTATAGCCGTCGGGCGCGGCCCGGGCCGCGAACTCGTAGCCGATGCGGCCGGCCGCTCCTGGCTTGTTGTCGACGACGACGGAGACGCCGAGTTGCTGCGACAGCCGGTCCGCCAGCGGCCGTACGGCGGTATCGGTGGTTCCGCCCGAGGGAAAGGGCACGACGATGTGGATCGTCTTCT
>CAIYWM010000693.1 GCA_903929895.1 uncultured Alphaproteobacteria bacterium | reverse complement strand
TGGCCGCGCCGATACCGGCGCCGACCGCCGTGCCGACCAGTACGGGAGCAACCAGCGGCCAGCCTGCAATAGCGCCGACCGCGAGACCCGTGCCCGCACCGATACCGCCACCGGTCACGGCACGTTCGCCCCAAGTATCGCCGCAGGCGGCAACCGAAAGGGCGAGAGGCAGGACGAGAAGTGCAACAGCGGTTTTCATTTCAGACCTCGAAATAAGGAGGGAACTGCGATAGCAGCCATCAAAATCAATTGTCGTGGCCAAGCAGGGCCTTATGAGACGATCTTTCGGTATTTCCTTCGATATGTCAATTCGATCATTTATCTTGTTGAAATATAACGTTTTTTTAAACCGACCCATGGACGAGTACCCCTTGGAGGGAAGCGATGAAGGCCACCGGCAAATACCGCCATCGGCTGCCCCAGGGCGACGGCGGCCTGTTCCTGTCCGATGGCGGAATCGAGACCTGCCTGATGTTCCAGGATGGTCTGGACCTGCCCCTCTTCGCGGCCTTTCCTCTGATGCGTGATGCCAAGGGCCGGCAGTCCCTGGTCCGGTACTACAAACGCTACATCGACATCGCGCGCGCGAACTCGATGGGCTTCGTACTCGAGAGCCCGACCTGGCGGGCAAGCGCCGACTGGGGGGCGAAGCTCGGCTATTCGGCGGCAGACATCGCCGCGGTCAACGCCGAAGCAATCGACCTGATGCACGACCTGCGGGAGGCCCATGAGGCCCCGGCGTCGCCGATGGTGGTAAGCGGCTGCATCGGACCGCGTGGCGACGGCTATGTGCCGGGCGAGGCGATGTCCGAAGATGTGGCCCAAGCCTATCACGCGTTGCAGGTCAGCGCCTTTGCCGACGCGCGTGCCGACATGGTGACCGCCATCACCATGACCAACACCAGCGAGGCCATCGGAATCGTGCGGGCGGCCCTCCAGGCCGGCATGCCCGTGGCGATTGCCTTTACGGTCGAGACCGATGGCCGCTTGCCGACCGGGCAGACGCTGAGCGAAGCCATCAGCATCGTCGACCAGGCGACCGAGAACGGTCCGGCCTACTACATGATCAACTGCGCCCACCCCACCCACTTCCGGGAGATGATGGAGGCAGCCCCGGACTGGACGCGTCGCATCCGCGGGCTGCGGGCCAACGCCTCGCGCCGCAGCCACCAGGAGCTGAATGACTCGCCCGATCTCGACGCCGGCGATCCGGTCGAACTCGGCAGGCAGTACCGAGACCTCGTGCACGCCCATCCGCAGATCAACGTACTGGGCGGCTGCTGCGGCACCGATCACCGCCACGTCGAGAGCATCGCTCTCGCCTGCAGGACAGTGCGCGCGGCCAGGACCGCCTAGACGAACGCCTCGTATTGCTCGGGCTTGAAGCCGACGAGCAGTTTGCCGCCGCCCTCGAGCACCGGCCGCTTGATCATCGAGGGCTGGGCGACCATCAACGCGATCGCCTTGCTCTCGGTGAGCCCCTCCTTGTCCCAATCGGGCAGTTTGCGGAAGGTCGTACCGGCGCGGTTCAGCAAGACCTCCCAACCGACCTTGCTGGCCCAGCCTTCGAGGCGGGCACGATCGATGCCCGATGCCTTGTAGTCATGGAAGTCGTAGGCGACGCCCTTCTTGTCCAGCCAGGCGCGCGCCTTCTTCATCGTGTCGCAGTTCTTGATGCCGTAGATCGTGGTCATACCCCCACGATCCCGGAGTCAGGGCTGGACGTCCAGCCCCTTGTAGAGGGCGGCGCTGTAGATGCCGTGCGACCGCACGTTCTTGATGCTCTTCTTCGCGACGAGGAAGAGCCTCGAATGCGCCGCCGGGATCATCAACGCCTCGTCGTGCATCCGGCGCTGGATCTCCTTGAAGAACTTCTCCCGGTCGGCGTCGTTGGTGGCCGTGCGACCGGCGTCGAGGATGCGGTCGGTCTCGGCGTCGTTCCACATCATGCGGTTCGGTACCGGCCGGTTTTTGGAGTGATAGTAGAGATACATCTGATCGCCGGCCGACGTGTACGGTACGGACAGCGTCCAGATGTCGTAGTCCTGCTGGGCGATCTTCTGGAAGAAGACCGTGGGGTCCCAGGTCTGGATCTTGATGTCGATGCCGACCGTCCGCGCGGCGGCCTGCAGCACTTCCGAGAGCTTGGGGTTCTGCCCCACCGTGTAGGAGTACATCAGCAGTTCGAGCTTCTTGCCGTCCTTGTGGCGGAAACCATCCGGGCCCAATTTCCAGCCCGCCTCGTCGAGCAGCTTCTTCGACTTTTCCGGATCGCGCTTCGTCAACACGTCGAGCGTCGCCGGCTCGAAGTCGAGTGCCTTGGGATGGACCAGTGACCGCGCCGTCTCCGCCTGGCCGAAGAAGATCGCCTTGTTGATCTCCTCGCGGTCGACCAGATGGGCGAGCGCCTGGCGGACCCGCTTGTCCTGCAGGTTCTCGCGCGTGCTCTTCAGGCCCCAATAGTACATCGCAAAATCGGCCATCGGCTCGTAGACGGAGAGATTGGGGGCCTTCTTGAAGCTCTCGATCGCCTGCAGCGGGTTCCAGTGGCAGAAATCGGCCTGTCCGGAGAGCATCGTGGCGATGCGCGTCGTTTCCTCCGGCACGATGCGCCAGATCATTTTCTCGTACTTCACCGGCCCCTTGTTGGCGTAGACGCCGGCCGGGCCCCACTTGTAGGCATCGTGGCGCTTCAGCACGAGTTCCTTGCGCGGCTGCCAGCTTTCCCAGCAGAGCGGCCCGGTGCCGTCGAAGCCCTTCACGCCGAAATCGGCGCCGAGTGTCTCGACATTGTCCTTGTTGATGATCGTTGCGGCGAAGTTCGCGAGGTCGACCAGAAGTTCGGAATGCGGTCGCTTCAGCTTGTAGACGAGCGTGTAGGGATCGGGCGCGGTGAGGCTGTCGATCTCGCCCAGCCGCCAGTAGAACGGCCAGCGGGCGGAGGGATCGGCCAGCCGCGTGAAGGAGTAGATCACGTCGGCCGCCGTGAACTTCTTGCCGCTGCAGAAGGTGACGTCGTCCCGCAACGAGAACGTATAGGTGAGCCGGTCGTCCGAGACCGTCCACGACTTGGCCAGCAACGGATGGACGCTCTTCAGGTCCCAGTCGAGCGCGACCAGCGTGTCGCCCATCATGAACATGG
>CAIYWM010000692.1 GCA_903929895.1 uncultured Alphaproteobacteria bacterium | reverse complement strand
CTGCGCCACGCCGACGGCGCGGGCGGCGGTCTGGATGCGCGCGCTCTCGAAGGTTGCCATGAGCTGCTTGAAGCCCTGCCCTTCCTTCTCGCCCAGCAGGTTGGCGGCGGGTACCTCGAAGCCGTCGAAGCCGATCTCGTATTCCTTCATGCCGCGATAGCCGAGCACCCTGATCTCGCCGCCGCTCATGCCCTTGGCCGGGAACGGCTCGGCGTCAGTGCCGCGCGGCTTCTCGGCCAGGAACATCGACAGGCCCTGATAGCCGGGCTTGGAAGCATCGCTGCGCGCCAGAAGGGTCATGATGTCGGCGCGCGCAGCGTGGGTGATCCAGGTCTTGTTGCCGTTGATCCTGTAGGTGTCGCCGTCGAGCACGGCGCGCGTGCGCAGGCTGGCGAGATCCGAGCCGGTGTTGGGCTCGGTGAAGACCGCCGTCGGCAGCAGCTCGCCCGACGAGATGCGCGAGAGGTACTTCTGCTTTTGCGCCTCGGTGCCACCCGCGCGGATCAGCTCGGCCGCGATCTCGGAACGCGTGCCAAGCGAGCCGACACCGATATAGCCGCGCGACAGTTCCTCGGTGACGACGCACATGGCGAGCTTGCCCATGCCCAGTCCGCCCCACTCCTCGGGGATGGTGAGGCCGAAGACGCCGAGATCGGCCATCTGCTGCACCACCGGCATCGGGATAAGCTCGTCGCGCAGATGCCAGCCATGGGCGTGCGGCGCCACCTCGGTGTCGACGAAGCGGCGGAACTGCCGGCGCACCTCTTCGAGCGCCTCGTCGCCCAGTTCGAGCGCACCGAAGCCGCCGGTATCGAGACCGTCCGAAATGAGTTCGGCGATGCGGCCGCGCACCGCCGGCGTGTTGCCGGCGATCAGCTTGGCGACAGCCGGCGTCTCGAGCGCCGAACCGTCGAGCCCGAAATCGCCCGGCCGCACGATCTCGACCTGGCTGATGGCGATGCCGCCCTTGAGCTGCGCCAGATATTCGCCATAGGCCGATTGCAGGATCAGGCTCTCGAGCTCGCCACCGGCGCCCGCCTCGGCCCAGCGCCGCATCTGGCGCAACGCCGCCACGTAGGTCGCGATCCAGGCAAAGCCGTGCGCCGCGAACTGCTCGCGCTCCAGCAGCTTCGGATCGACCTTGCCCTGCGGCGCCACCAGCGCCCGCACCGCTTCGCGGACAGCGGTTTCATGGCGGCCGGCCGCGGCCTCGGCTTCGGCGCACAGGGAAAGAAGGTCTGGGAGAATCAGGGACATGGCGGACTCGACATCATCTCCTCCCCCGTCACACGGGAGAGGTGCCCCCGGAGGGGGCGGAGGGGGAAAGCAACGAACCGGACCGGGGCTTGCACCCTCCGGCCTTCGGCCACCTCCCCCGCCCTGCGGGGGAGGAAATCCGACTACTCGTCCAGCGCGTCTTCGAGCGTGCGCAGGCCGGGGCGCTTGGCGGAGACGAGCACCGCCATGTTTCCGGGCTTGTGCTGGTTCTTCCACATCTTGGTGTGGGCCTTGGGAATGTCGGCCCATTCGAAGACTTCGCTCATGCATGGGTCGATGCGGCGCTCGATCACCAGCTGGTTGGCCTGGCTGGCCTGGAGCAGGTTGGCGAAGTGGCTGCCCTGGATGCGCTTCTGGCGCATCCAAACGAAGCGCGCGTCCATCGTCAGGTTGAAGCCGGTGGTGCCGGCGCAGAACACCACCATGCCGCCGCGCTTCACGATGAAGCAGGAGACCGGGAAGGTCTGCTCGCCGGGATGCTCGAACACGAAGTCGACGTCGTTGCCCTTGCCCGTATGTTCCCAGATCGCGGCGCCGAACTTGCGGCACTTCTTCATGTACTCGGCATAGCCCGCCTGGTCGTCGACGTCGGGCAGCTGGCCCCAGCAGTCGAAGTCGTTGCGGTTGATGACGCCGCGCGCGCCGAGCGACATCACGAAATCCTTCTTCGACGGATCGGAGATCACGCCGATGGCGTTGGCGCCGGCCGTCGCGATGAGCTGGATCGCCATCGAGCCGAGGCCGCCCGCCGCGCCCCACACCAGCACGTTGTGGCCGGGCCGCAGGATATGCGGGCGGTGGCCGAACAGCATGCGATAGGCGGTGGCGAGGGTGAGCGTGTAGGACGCGCTCTCCTCCCAGGTAAGGTGCGCCGGACGCTTCATGAGCTGACGCGCCTGGACCTTGCAGAACTGCGCAAACGAGCCGTCGGGTGTCTCGTAACCCCAGATGCGCTGGCTGGTGGAGAACATCGGATCGCCGCCGTTGCACTCCTCGTCGTCGCCATCGTCCTGGTTACAATGGATGACGACCTCGTCACCGACCTTCCAGCGCTTCACCTTGGCGCCGACCGCCCAGACGATGCCCGAGGCGTCTGAGCCGGCAATGTGGAAGGGCTGCTTGTGCACGTCGAACGGCGAAATCGGCAGGCCGAGACCGGCCCACACGCCGTTGTAATTCACGCCCGCCGCCATCACGAGCACCAGCACCTCGTCCTCGCCGATCGTATGGGTCGGCACGACCTCGAGCTGCATGGACTGCTCCGGCGGCCCGTGACGGTCGTGCCGGATGACCCAGGCGTACATATTCTTCGGCACATGTCCGAGGGGCGGAATCTCACCGACTTCGTAGAGATCCTTCTTCGGCTGGTTGGCCGTGGGATGAGGGCGAGCCGCGAAAGCGACGACGGACATGGCAAATCCTCCTGCGTTGCGGCGAAACTATTGCTGCATTCGCGAGAGTGCAATGCACAAATACTATTCGGAACGGTTGGCATGGGGGGAAAAACAACAAAATTACCCACGCCCTGCGGAAATTCCGCATTGCCGCCCTCCAGAAGTCGCGGCACCCTCGCGAGGTAAACGGTCGTTTACCAAGCAGCTCGAGTTTAGGGAGAGCGCACCATGAAACTCATGTGGTTCCACCTGATGCCGTACACGGAGCTCCCGGAAGACTTCAACCGGAAGCACCCGTCGGTGTGGGTCGACATCCATTCCACGCTGTTCGACCCCAAGCGCGCGCATCACATGTACAACGACTTCATGGACGAGCTCGAATATGCCGCGGAGCTCGGCTACGACGCCGTCTGCGTCAACGAGCATCATTCCAACGGCTACGGGCTGATGCCCTCGCCCAACCTGATCGCCTCGTCGCTGGCGCGCCGCACCACCGACACTGCGCTCTGCGTCATGGGCAACTCGCTGGCCCTCTACAATCCGCCGACGAGGGTCGCCGAAGAGTTCGCGATGATCGACTGCATCTCCGGCGGCCGGTTGATCGCGGGCTTCCCGGTCGGCTCGCCCATGGACACCTGCTACGCCTACGGCCAGAACCCGAGCCTGCTGCGCGAGCGCTCTCTAGAGGCG